>JAHEMP010000230.1 GCA_024643585.1 Crocinitomicaceae bacterium
TCTTTCAAATCCACATTAGACGAAGTTAGAGAAGCTGATTTATTGGTGCATATTTTAGATATTTCCCATGCCAATTTTGAAGATCATTATAGGGTAGTTAAACAAACTTTGGCGGAAATAGACGATAAGGAGAAACCCGTCATTTTAGTTTTCAATAAGTTGGATGCTTATCAACCTGAAGAAATAGAAAACGAAGAAACCGGAGAAATGTGGACGCCGACCATTGAGGAAATGAAGAAAACATGGATGGCAAAATTGGAAGAAAAGAACTGTGTGTTCATTTCAGCCCAGAACAAAGAAAACATCGATGAATTTAGAGATGTACTTTACGAAAAAGTAAAAGAAATTTTCAAGGTTCGATATCCATACAACGATTTTCTCTATTGATAGAAGAGTTAAAGAAAAAAGGGTGTTCATTTGAACACCCTTTTTTTGCTAATTACTTTTTCAATTTACTTAACCAACTGAAGGAATCCATCCAGGTCAACAATAGAGCCATCTGTTCCTGTCAATTTTATTTTGTAGAAATAGACACCATCCTCCGCTAAAGTTCCTGATTTAGTTGTTCCATCCCATGCAGGGTTTGGTCCGGTTTTATCATACATTACATTCCCCCATCTATTGGTTATAATCATGTTGATAGATTCAACATTCACTGTTTCTAAAAAGAACAAATCATTCGAATTATCTCCGTTCGGAGAGAATACGTTCGGTACAGTCCAAATTGGAGGAAAGGTCGGTGGAATTACTGGAGGTGGCACGACATAGACAGTAAGGTACGTCGTATCACTACAATTCGGCCCTTGCGTCGCTATCAATTGAACTATATAAACACCTGTGTCTGTATAGGTCGTGTTTACTGAATTCAAGTTCGACGTATTGGCTGTTTGCCCATTTCCAAAATTCCAAGCATACGTTGAGGTATTTTGACTGGAGTTGGTAAATGTTACAGACAATGGGGCAGTACCAATATTCGGATTGGCTGCTGCAATTGCCACAGGCGAATTCAATGCCTCGACCAAAATACTGTCATTTACAGAACAAACGTCGTCTTCTACTGTGAAGTAATACCATCCTGGTGAAATGTTCGTTGCCGTTATTGCATCAACAGAGAACGCACCATTTGGCCCTGGCCCAGACCAATTGTAATATATTTGATTAGTAGGATTTGTCGTATCGTTTATTCCGGAAACATATCCAGTTGCGCTTCCTGTTGGAACACAAGCTAAAGACAAGGTTGTCGACATCGAGTCAATTGCAAGTGTTTGTTGAATGGTCACTGTACCATTCGATGTAGTTGAGAAACCACAACCATCGGTTATAGTTACACTATACGGAATTACCGATCCGTTTGGATCATCCACGGAAATGTATGTAGATGCTGTTGTCGCACCGTTACTCCACAAATACGTGTACGGACCGTTTGTATTGTTCGTAATAACACCCGTTGCCATGGCAGAATCAATCGTACAATCCACTATCAAATTTGGACTAGGATTAATTTGAGAAGTTGGTTGTGTGAAACTGTTTATTACCAGCACAGAATCCGTATAACTTATGCCACAACCATTGGTAACTGTAACGCTGTGGTACTGGCTAGCGCCGTTAACCCCATTGTTCGGCAATAATTTGGTAGTTAAGGTTCCGCCGTTCTCCCACAAAACAGAATATGGACCGAATGCTGTAGTAGATAAATTTATAGCCGCGAGCACATTCTGTGTTGGGCAATTGGCGTATAAAGTGTCATTTGGTTGGAAAACGAATACTGGAACATTATAGTTCGTGTTAATCGTAATGGTATCCGTAATAACCGTTCCACAACCGTCCGTTAACGATACGGTGTAAATGAACACTTGTCCCGTAAGGTTATTGTCCATCAGTGTTGTTGTATCTCCCACTGCTCCATTGCTCCAGTTGTAGGTATATGGACCAATCGTAGGAGACACCAATAAGGCAGTAAATAATTCATCTGCATTAACGCAATTGTAAGTCGCAGTATATCCTGGGATGACAGTAATTGCTGGCGGTATAGAGTCCACTATGAGGGTTACCGTGTCAACAATTGCCCAGCCACAAAAATCCACCACCGAAACTGTATAGAGTATAGTGTCAGGTTGAATACCATTGTTTGGCATATAGGCAGGATTTATCGTGTCTCCCCAAGACCAATTCGTTTCAAAGGGCGATACTGATCCTTGAATGTTTGTAACGGCCACTTGTGGTGTGTCTGGAACGCAGATGGCGAATACAGTGCTTGGGACAGAGTAGGTGAAGTCATAATGATCAACGACATAGAGCGTGAGTGAATCATAAATGGTATCGCCACAAACCGTGACAGAGTATCCTTTTATTTCTAACCATTCCATCGGCTCGGTTATACCGTCTGCGATTGGCGTGATGGTGTATGCAACAGTGTCAACACCGATTGGAAAGAAAACACTTGTCGGTAGACTAACAAAATCTGCTGCTGTGGCTGTTCCTGTCAAGGTAACATTGAAAGTTTGAGCACTGTCGGTATAAATTTCAGGTCGAATAAAAAGCAGCTCAGTAGAAATACAACCTTCCGCTAAAATGGTATCGGTAAAACTACCTGTTTGAATCGTGCTTTGAGCTTCAATTGTAACAACATTTGAAGAAAAACTTTCTGCTTCTAAGAACACAGCTGAATCGTATACGCTGTCGCCACCATCACCAATTGCCATCTTAATGTGATACGTTCCGCCACATTGTAAACTGCTCGCAGCAATTAAAACAACCGTCAAACCATCTAATACAGTTGAGGTCCCATAAAAATTGGCTGCATTTGAGGTATAATAAGCTGTATTTAAATTTTGATTTACTGTGTTAATGGAAACACCAATTGTCGTTCCAGGAATAAGAGCAAGATTTACGGCGCTATTGGTATAAGGTCCGGATATTCCAGGTCCTGATAAAAAGAAACCGAAAGCATCGTTTACTGTCCCTCCAACGAATTCTGGATATTCTTCAGATCCGAACATGTACTTAAAATTCATTGAATCACCGATGGCCACAAAATCAAATTCTAAAATATTGGCATCATTAATTGTAACCCCTGCTATAGACGCCAAATCTGGATCTGTTCCTCCGCCTGCTGTTGATGAGGAAAAAACACTTGCTACACCAGCAAGGTTGTTAATATTTCCAGTACTCATTACAACGCCTCGAGAAATTGGAAATGTACTATTTCCATCCTCAAAATAACCAATTTTGGTAGTTATGTTTTGAGCATTTGTCGCCAATCCATTAACAGTAATGTTGCTTACTGTTATACCCGTTCCAAGTAGAACATTTTGAACTAATTGCGAAGGAGTTTGAGTATTTGTAAAAGTCATTTGACCGTAAAACGATCCTATGAAAAGTACAAAAGAGATTGTGATAAATTGCTTTAATTTCATAATATGTGATATATCAATACAAACATGAGACGTCCCCATGCTAATAATGGTTGCATTGGGACTAGGATTAAGGTTTTTTCTTAAAAAATCCTCATCTTTGAGCGAAATTAACACAAAAATGAAAAATACAGAACTATATATTCAAAATAATAAAGAACAATTTGTTAAAGAATTAATCGAATTGTTAAAAATTCCTTCGGTTTCAGCTGACCCAAGCTTTGCAAAAGATGTGGTTAAAACAGCAGAATTTGTGGCTGAACAATTAAAATTGGCTGGTGCTGAAAAGGTAGAAATTTGTGAAACAAAAGGTTATCCTATAGTATATGGAGAAAAAATATGGGATAAATCTTTACCAACTATATTGGTATATGGACATTACGATGTTCAGCCAGCTGATCCATTGGAATTATGGACGAGTCCGGCTTTTGAGCCTGTAATAAAAAAGACGGAAATCCACCCAGAAGGTGCAATTTTTGCCAGAGGAGCGTGTGACGATAAAGGTCAAATGTACATGCACGTTAAGGCATTCGAAGCAATGATGAAGTCAAACGAATTGCCTTGTAACGTAAAGTTTATGATTGAAGGTGAAGAGGAGGTCGGAAGCGAGAACCTTGGACATTTTGTTAAAGCGAATCACGAAAAATTGGCAGCGGATATTATTCTTGTTTCGGATACGGGGATGTTAGCGAACGATGTACCTTCAATCACCACAGGACTTAGAGGTCTAAGCTATGTTGAAGTCGAAGTAACTGGACCGAACCGAGATTTACATTCTGGTTTGTACGGCGGTTGTGTAGCCAATCCAATCAATATTTTGGCAGAAATGATAGCATCGCTTCACAATGACAAGGAGAAAATTGCGATTCCTCATTTTTACGA
>JAHEMP010000231.1 GCA_024643585.1 Crocinitomicaceae bacterium
AGAGGTCAAACAGTAGTTACCACCAAAGGCAGAGTTGCCGAAGAAAATAGAACTTACAAAACAATGTCAAACCCTATCGATTTAGACATTCCAATAACAATTTTAATCGATGAAAATAGCGCATCTGCAAGTGAAATTGTTGCCGGTAGTTTACAGGATTTGGATAGAGCTGTAATAGTGGGTGAAACATCTTTCGGAAAAGGTTTGGTTCAAAGAATTTATGACTTGAAATATGGATCAAAAATGAAACTAACGGTGGCCAAATATTATACGCCATCTGGCCGTTGTGTTCAACGTTTAGAATATTACGACAAAGAAGACGGTATTAAGCCTGTTGAAATTGCAGATTCATTGGTTAAGAAATTTCAAACATCTAAGGGTCGCGAGGTAATTGATGGTCGAGGTATTGAACCGGATGTTACGATTGAAAAAAATGATTTAAGCCGTTTGACTGGTTCATTATATGTTGACAATATTCTGTTCGACTATGCAACAAAATATACAAAAGAACATGCAACCATCGCTGAAGCAGACAAGTTTAAAATGACAGACGAAGAATATTTGGCCTTTAAAAACTATGCCCTTGCTCAAGAATTCACGTATTCTACTGCTTCCGAAGAAATGTTGAAAAAAATGAAAGAAACGGCCGAAGAAGAGGGTTATTTTAGTGATGCGAGTAACGAATATGAAAACTTATTAGCAAAAGTTGTTCCTTCGAAAGAAAGAGATCTGGATAAATTCAAATCAGAAATAATTGAGTTGCTAGAGAACGAAATTGTCTCCAGATACTATTTTCAAAAAGGCAGGGTCGTAAACTCATTCAACTACGATAATTTTGTGGACAAAGCCACTGAAATTTTGATGAATAGCCAAGAATATTCCAAACTTTTAAAACCCTAAAAGCGAAATATGCTTGACAAGTGGTTTGGCTTAAAAATCCATGGTTATCTTCATGTTTTAGGTATGATGATCCTGGCTTTTGGTTTGCCCATGAACAAGGTACTTATGTCAATAGGTGCAATTTGGGGAATTAGTAATTTAGTCCTTGAAGGGAAGTATCTGGAATATTGGGAAAACTGCAAGAAAAATAAGCTTTACCTTCTCCTGTTTGCTCTCTTTTTAATGCACATCATAGGTTTGTTATGGTCGAGTAACTTGCAATATGGCTTGCACGATTTAAAAGTAAAACTCCCTCTTTTTGCTGTCCCTTTGGCACTGGTCGCTCGTCCCATTTATAAAAAGGTAGAAATCCACTTGATTCTTTTAACTTTTTTAACGAGTCTACTTATTTGCTCAAGCATCAATTTTATAAGTTATTTTACTTCCGTTTCTAGCGATGCACCTGAGCGTTTTAGAGAAATGTCCCTTTTTGGTTCGCATATTCGATTTTCCATTTTAGTCGTTATTGGGGTAGTAATAAGTATTTATTTCTTCGTCCTATTTCAAAAATGGCGTTGGCTCTTTTTATTACTAACGATTTGGTTTTTAACATACACTTTCTATAGTCAGGTAATTTCTGGTTTTCTTTCGTTGGTATCAGCGCTCTTGTTTTTCGCCCTATATTTTGGTTGGAAATTCAAATGGATTAAAATTATTAGTTTATTGACCTTGTTAATATTAGGTGCAGCCAGCATAGTCTTCATCCAGAAACTTAGCCATGTGAAAAAAGCAAATAGTTCTATCCATCTAGCTAAAAAGACGGCGCTTGGACACGTATATTATCATGACACCGTCAACCCTGTTTATGAGCAAGGAATGCCAATATATATTCATATTAGCGACGAAGAATTAAAATCAGATTGGCACAAGTATTCAAAATTGAATTACGAAGGAAAAGACAAAAAGGGAAATATATTGCGGGGAACCCTTTACAGGTATATGACGGCAAAAAAGCTAAGAAAAGATGCCGAAGGGCTAAGCAAACTAACGAAAGAAGATTTCGAAAATATAGAAAATGGGCTTGCCTCTCCCATGCTTTTGGAAAAAGGTATTTTTGCGCGTTTAAGTGCGATTCGCTATCAGATTGAAAACTCTAGCAATCCAAATGGTCAATCTCTTTTGCAACGAATCGAATATTGGAAAACTGGACTCGCGATTATTAAAGAAAACCCATTTCTCGGGGTTGGAACTGGGGATGTTCAAGATGCCTTCAACCAAGAATATGTAAAAAAGAAAACGGCTCTTCAAAAAGAATATTGGTTTCGTGCTCACAACATGTTTTTAACAATACAAATAAGTTTTGGCATTATCGGAACCATACTTTTCTTCTGGTTTTTGTTTTCTTTTCTTAGGGTGAATTTTAGACAGAAAAATTTGTTGGGCTTCTGTATTTTTGGGGTAATAGTAGCTTCATTTTTTATTGAAGATACACTTGAAACTCAAACTGGAGTTTCACTTTTCTCCTTGTTTTTTGGCCTCTTTTTATACCAAGATTCAAAAGTCCATTCTGAACATTAGAATTCACTATTTCCATCGGTATTATAGTATATTTGCTAAAAATTGACCCATGCAGTTTGAATTAACAAAAATCTTTCTTGAAGAATTAAACGATGCAATAGCACGTGATGATCAATCATGGATTAATGTTAACATACTTGAACTTCACTATGCAGATATAGCCGAAATAATTGATCAGCTTGAACTCGATGAGGCCAAATATATTTATTACTGCCTGCCCGAAGACACTCAATCGGATGTCCTCATGGAACTTGAAGAGGATATTCGTGATCGTTTTTTGTCGTCACTATCGTCTAAAGAAATGGCGGATCAGCTGGAGAATTTGGACTCAGATGATGCGGCAGATATTCTAGGTGAACTTTCGGAGGACAAAATTCAAGAAGTTATCTCCCATATGGAAGATGATGACGCGGCAGAAGATATTGTCGATCTACTTAATTATGACGACGATACGGCGGGTGGTTTGATGCAAAAAGAATTCATCCAAGCGAGAATGGATTGGCCAGTCAACCGCTGTTTGGTTGAGTTAAGGAGACAAGCTGAAGATGTTGAACAAGTATATACTATTTACGTTGTGGACGACATGAATAGGCTTGTTGGCTTGTTGTCATTGAAACGATTGCTTTTTGCAGATCCAAAAAATAAAATTCGCGAATTATATACGGATAAAAATATAATCTCAGTTAAAACCAGCGATAGCGACGAGCAAGTTGCTAAGGTGATGGAAAAATATGATTTGGTGGCTGTTCCTGTAGTCGATTTACAAGGTAAATTGGTCGGTAGAATTACTATTGATGATATCGTTGATTTCATCAAAGAGGAAGCAGACAAAGATTTCCAATTGGCCTCTGGTATATCCGAAAAAATCGAATCGAATTTTAGTGTTTGGAGAATATCTAGAGCTCGACTACCTTGGCTATTAATTGGAATGCTAGGTGGAATCTTGGGTGCGCAGGTTATTTCGGGTTTTGAAACGGGTATCTCCAAAATACCAGCCTTGGCTTTCTTTATTCCGCTAATAACAGCAATGGGAGGGAATGTCGGCGTACAATCCTCCGCAATTGTAGTCCAATCACTTGCGAAAGGTCAAGATTTGTTTGGTACAATTGCACGAAGGTTGGCAAAAGAAGCGCTAGTCGCTCTTATTAATGGAATTCTTTTGTCCGTATTAATTTATGGCATTGCCTACATTTTCGGGAATTCTCAGTTGGGATTGGTTGTAAGCATTTCATTATTTATCGTCGTTATTTTTGCCGCGATGTTTGGAACCCTTATTCCTCTAATCTTAGATAAGTACAACATTGATCCGGCATTAGCAACTGGTCCTTTCGTTACCACATTGAACGACGTGCTTGGGCTATTTATTTATTTTAGCGTAGGGATGCTTTTATTCAACATGTAATGAAGGTTCTATTTGTAGATTCTGTTCATCCTATTTTAAGTGACCGCTTAACTGCTGCCGGATTCTCTTGTATCCACGCAGAAAAATCATCAAACGAAGAGGTTTTCGAACACTTAAAATCCGTTGATGGAATTGTTATTCGATCTAGATTTCCATTAGATGCAAGCAGACTTCAAACTTGTAAAAACCTAAAATTCATTGCCCGATCCGGCGCTGGTTTGGAAAATATTGATACCGAATATTGCCATAAAAATAAAGTTGTTTTATTCAACAGTCCGGAAGGCAACAGAAATGCGGTCGCAGAGCACGCGTTAGGAATGTTGCTTTCACTCATGAATAAAATTGTAAAAGGAAACAAGGAAATTCTCGATGGAGAATGGGATAGAGAGGGAAACAGAGGTGATGAGTTGGATGGGA
>JAHEMP010000021.1 GCA_024643585.1 Crocinitomicaceae bacterium
AAACATAGTCGTGTCAATAGGTCGAAAATATGGGGTGATTTCGAACAAGGGAAAAGAAATTCTACCTCTAGAATATAATTTCGCCCATATATTTCCCGAGACTCGTATTCGGAAATATGGAACGCACGAATACCGTAAAGACTCGATCATAGAAGTAAGAGTTGATTCTTACTATCAGTATTTCACTCCACTAGGAAAAAAACTACCCTTAACAGAACCAGAATTTGAAGAAAATCGACGCTTGGATTATGAAAAAAACCATGGTAATCGTGGTGGTAATTATGTTGAGCCCAAAAAATCAACTTCCATACGTGGTCGTATAACGGCTACATCGAAAGATGAAACAGCCGTCGTATATGCAAAAATTGCGAATAACTATTTATACGGCTTGGTTGATTTAAAAACGGATGTTCTTCTCTTGCCCATGGAATATAATGGCATGGGGGTTGATCGTCACAATCGAATAATAGCAAGAAAAAATGAGAAACATTTCATTTACAGTGCTAGAGGCGAGACTATCGATATTGGTGAATTTGAAAATTTGCAAGAGTTCAATGGTATTTATAAAATCACAAAGGATGGTAAAACTGCCTTATTCGACTCTGATTTAAAACAGAAAACAGCATTTGTCTATGAGGATTTCGGCTCCGCAAATGGAGAGGTTATCGTTGCCAAAAAGAATGGAAAATTCGGAGTAATTGGCATCGACTGTTACGAAATAACTGATTTTATTTATGACAAGGTTGAATTTTATAGATTCCAATTCGGAACACCTTCCACTGCTTTTATTGAGGTTACTTTAAACAGAAAAAAAGGGTATTTAAACTTGAAAAATGAACCCTTAACAGCCTTAATTTACGATGAAATAATTCCAGAATGCACGAAAAAAAATCGTTCCAACAGATACTATTCTTCAAGTTCCATGGAACCCTTTAGTCATTATGAATACTCCAAAATGAACAGTTATTTTATTTATCGCATAGGAGAAAAATACGGTGTGCTTGACAATGAGTTCAAAACAATATTAGAACCGACTTATTTGAAAATAGAAAAATCATTCCATCCAGATTATGTGGTTATTGGAACAAAAAATGAAAAAGGCGGATTTGTTTATGGATTGTTAAACATACGAAACCAAAAAGAAATTCTACCCTATCAATATTCGCACATTGAGTTCCTTCGTAATGATTTTTTCATCATTCAACAAGGCTCAAAATCCGGTATTTGTGATTCAAATGGCAAAGTTATCGTTCCGATTGAAGAATCAGGTGTGTTCAGTTACGATATGATTTACGAAGGATTGCATCAATTCAGAAACGACATTAAGAATTTTTATACGGATAGTTATAGTGGTTCTTTTTCTGTTAACTTGATTCCTTTAAAAGAGTAATACACTACATAAAAAAACCCTCACCAAATGGCAAGGGTTTCAATTCTATAAGGAAGAAAAATTATTATTTCTTATCGTAAGCTTTCATGCAAGCTTCTTTTTCTTCAGCTGAACAACCTCTTTCGTCACACATTTTCATGCACTCTTCTTTGGTCATACCTGCTTTTTTAGCATCCATTGCACAACCTTCTCCTTTTGAACAAGATGATTTGTCTCCGCCTTTGCAACAAGCTTTCATGTCTTTATCTGCACAACAAGGCATTGTACAACCTGGTTTGCAATCTTTCATATCAGCATGATGAGCATCTGCTTTGCAACATGCTTTCTTTTCACCATGACATTCAGTTTTAGTTCCACAAGCAGCGCCGTTAGCATTTCCGCCTTCGTGACCTTGACCCAAGATTGGAGCGATGACCAAACCGATCAAACAAGTCAATTTAATCAAGATGTTCATAGATGGCCCCGAAGTATCTTTGAATGGATCTCCAACTGTATCTCCGGTTACTGCTGCTTTGTGCGCATCAGAACCTTTGTAGGTCATTTCACCGTTGATTTCAACACCAGCTTCGAACGATTTTTTAGCGTTGTCCCATGCACCACCTGCATTGTTTTGGAAAACTGCCCAAAGAACGCCAGATACAGTAACTCCTGCCATGTAACCTCCTAACATTTCAGCAATCAATTGATTATCTGAACCGTAAACCAATTTACCAATCAAAACAATTGCAATTGGGAAACCAATAGTTAAAATACCTGGCAACATCATTTCGCGTAAAGCTGCTTTCGTAGAGATATCTACACATTTTGCGTATTCTGGTTTAGCCGTTCCTTCCATAATTCCTGGAATTTCTTTGAACTGACGACGAACTTCGTACACCATGTCCATTGCCGCTTTACCAACTGAATTCATTGCCAATGCAGAGAATACTACTGGAATCATACCACCAACGAATAGCATAGCCAAAACTGGTGCTTTAAAGATGTTAATTCCATCGATACCTGTAAATGTTACGTATGCTGCGAACAATGCCAAAGATGTCAAAGCTGCAGAAGCAATCGCGAATCCTTTACCTGTTGCCGCAGTCGTGTTACCAACTGAATCCAAAATATCTGTTCTTTCACGAACGATTGGCTCTTGCTCACTCATTTCAGCAATACCACCTGCATTATCAGAAATTGGCCCGAATGCATCAATAGCCAATTGCATCGCTGTTGTTGCCATCATAGCAGAGGCAGCCAAAGCAACTCCGTAGAATCCAGCTAATGCATACGATCCCCAGATGGCTGCTGCGAACAACAACACCGTTGGGAAAGTAGAAATCATACCTGTAGCCAAACCAGCGATAACGTTAGTTCCTGCTCCTGTAGATGATTTTTGAACGATTTTCAAAACTGGTTTTGTACCCAATCCTGTATAGTATTCTGTTACGGATGAAATCGCTCCACCAACTACCAATCCAATGATAGTAGCATAGAATACGCGCATAGAAGAAATTTCTTTCAGCCCTTCACCGTAGAAATTCATTTTCATTGTTTCTGGCAACATATGGTTCACCAAAAGAAAACAAGCGATAGCTGTTAATGCAATTGAAATCCAGTTACCCATGTTAAGAGCTCCTTGAACTTGTTTTTCTTTTGCATCGTTACTTTTGATTTTCACAACCAATGTTCCAATGATAGAGAACAAGATTCCGAAACCTGCAATTGCCATTGGCAATAAGATTGGACCGATTCCACCAAATGCATCGTTGATCATACCTCCCATGTCTTTGATAACATAGTTACCCAAAACCATAGCCGCTAGAACTGTTGCCACATACGAACCGAATAAATCAGCACCCATACCAGCAACGTCACCAACGTTATCACCTACGTTATCCGCAATTGTCGCTGGATTACGTGGATCATCTTCTGGAATTCCCGCTTCAACTTTTCCTACAAGGTCAGCACCAACGTCAGCCGCTTTGGTATAAATACCGCCACCAACTCTTGCAAACAATGCAATCGACTCAGCCCCAAGAGAGAATCCAGCTAAAGTTTCCAATACGATTGTCATGTCTTCTGTAGAAGTCCAAGAACCTTTCATGAAAATTTGGAAGAATATAATAAAGAAAGCTGTTAAACCTAAAACGGCCAAACCTGCAACACCGAGTCCCATTACTGTACCTCCACCAAAAGAAACTTTCAATGCTTGTGGTAAACTTGTTTTCGCTGCTTGTGTCGTTCTAACATTTGTTTTCGTAGCGATTTTCATTCCCATGTTTCCTGCCAACGCAGAAAAGATGGCTCCAAAAACGAATGCCACAACAATTAATATACTTGTCGTTTCAACCAACATGGAAACACCCGCAAGAACTATACTTGCTCCTAAAACGAAAATTGCTAACAAACGGTATTCAGCCTTTAAGAAAGCTAAAGCTCCTTCGTAGATGTAATCGGAAATTTCTTTCATTTTTCCATCACCTGCGTCTTGTTTCATTACCCAAGCTCTCTTGTACCACATGAATAACAATCCTATAATTGCCATTACAATCGGTACATAAATCATCATTGAATCCATAAATTCTATTGTATAGTTTATAAAAATTTGTGCGTGCAAAAGTAGAAGTATCCAACTACATAAGCAAGTTAACTAACTAATAATTGTGCTTGTACTGATTTTTAAGGATAAGGTTACACTAAACATTCAACGCCAATTCATTTAATAAAATTGACCCCATTCCCTATATCGCAGATTTTATCTTCTTTTCTAAAGTGCTTAAATCCATTCCGCCAGCTTGACGCCACAGCGTTTTACCACCTTTGAAAAGCATAAACGTAGGAACGCTTCTCACCTTAAAAAGATCCGCAGCATGCTGATTTTTGTCAACATCCACTTTGAGCACGGTAATTTGATTCCCCATTTTGGTTTTCAACTTTTCGACGATAGGTGACATGGTTTTGCAAGGTCCACACCAAGTAGCATAGAAATCAACCAAAGTTGGTTTTTCCGATTTTATTATATCGTTGAATTTGCTCATATTACAAATTTAAACAATCTAGAAGCTCTTTCACATTTGAAGCATAAATTAAATTTTAACAAAATCGACGAAGAATGTTTGATTTCTTATATTTGTATTCTCAATTTTTCCTATGAAAAACATATTACTTCTCGGTGCAGGATTATCATCCTCCTCAATTATCAGATACTTATTGGAACATTCCTTGGAATTGAATCTGGAATTGTTGGTTGTTGACCAAAGTGAAGAATTGATACTTTCAAAGACCATGAGTCACCCAAGATCTCAAGCGCTTACCATAAATGCGCTGGATGCCGAGGCTCGCAAACCTCATCTTCTTAAAGCTGATCTTGTTATAAGCATGTTGCCTGCTCGTTTTCATACCGAAATAGCAAAGGATTGTATTCTTTATAAAAAGAACTTAATTACACCATCGTATATATCTCCTGAAATAATGGCTCTGCACGATGAGGCAATAAATGCTGGAATCCTTATCATGAATGAAATTGGTGTCGATCCAGGAATTGATCACATGAGCGCAATGGCAATCATTGATAAAGTAAAAGCTCAGGGTGGAAAAATGCACAGTTTCAAATCCTTTTGTGGCGGACTTGTAGCTCCAGAGTTTGACAACAACCCTTGGCACTATAAATTTACTTGGAATCCAAGAAATGTCGTTCTCGCTGGGCAAGGTGGTGCATCCTGTTTTATTGAGGAAAATCAATACAAATACATCCCCTATCGCAGATTGTTTAAGCGACTCGATCATGTCACCATCGATGGTTTTGGTGAATTTGAAGCCTACGCAAATCGTGATTCTTTGAAATATCGTTCTATTTACGGTTTGGAAGGAATTCCTACCATTTATAGAGGAACTTTCCGTCGTCCTGGCTATTCGGAAGCTTGGAGCCAGATGATTGATTTGGGCTTAACGGATGATAACTATGTAATGGATCAGTCAGAAAAGCTGACTCCACGTCAATTTTTAAATGCATTCTTACCCTATCATCCTACGCGCTCTGTTGAAGATAAGTTAAAAGATTTTTTAGGGGAGGACAAATCCAACATGTTTGAAAAATTCCAATTTTTGGATTTTTTCGCGGATGCAGCGCCAATGGGTATACAAAATGCCTCGCCAGCACAATTGCTTCAGGAAATTCTTGTTCGCAAATTAAGCTTATCAAAAGGAGATAAAGATATGCTGGTCATGTATCATGAGTTCGTTTACCATTTGAACGGAGAACAACACAGGATAACCTCCCATATGGTAAATTTAGGCGAGGACCAAACCTACACTTCGATGAGTAATACCGTCGGTTTACCTGTTGCCATTTGTGCTAAGATGATTTTGCAAGGAAAAATAGCGCTCAAAGGTGTTCAAATGCCAATAATGAAGGATGTCTATGAGCCCATCCTAGCTGAGCTAGATACCTTAGGAATATCATTTATTGAAAAAGAAGAGAAGATTTAAGGTTTATACGGACCCGTATAATTCAAACAAGGATGAGAACCCGTGTAACAAAAGGGATTATATTGCAATGAAACAACCGTGTCAGAATTAATCTCGAAACTAAAATCAGGTCTTTCTTTCCATGCAAGAAAACACTCTTTGTCTTTGTAATTATAGTCAGCACCCAAATCTGGTGATTCCGCAACGATGAACTTTTCTAAACTTAATTTTTTAGTAGGTAACCACAACTGATATTTTCCCCCCGGTAGATTTAAGTTATAAGCACCCTCTTCGTCAGACTTAATTTCTTTCAATTCAGCACCTCTGCTGCCGTCCTCATTTTCAGAGTAAAGAATTAATGAATATTTGGGTAAAGGTTCCAAACGGACCAATTCCATCTCAGGATCGGGCGCTGCACCTCCGCAATACGGGATTGCATTTTTTAATTCAATTTTAACTGTGTGTGCCTTTATTGCAATGCCCTTGTGTGATGCGCATGATATAATTACTATGGTTGCTAATAATAGCGTCACCATTTTAAAACCCATCAAAATCTCTTTTTTCAACATTTTCTTCAATTCTTTTTTTATAAATATCATTCATATTCTCTTCCTCAGAATCCGTTTTCACATTTGGAATACGACTAAATAGAACATCTGTGACCTTTTCACCTTGGTGCATAATCAATCCGATTGTCATAATTATACTCGTAATTATTATCGGATACAAAAGCAAACCTGCATCAAATCCAGGAATATTTATTCTTTCATCTTTTAGTATTACGAAAAACAACAATACGGTAATCAAACCCCTTGGAGCAATGTACAACTCTGGAAAAACGTTTTTAGGCGAAATAAATCGCAAGGCTAAAAAACGAATCCCATAAAGTATAAGAACAATAACCACGCCATTCACCGCCACACGCCAATCGTACAAGGAAGATAAAGTAATACTGATACCAAACAAAACGAAAAAGAAGGTTCGAACCAGAAAGGCTGATTCCAAAGTCAAATTATGAAAGTCATGTAAAATTGGCTTTACCGCTTGTCTGTCGAAATATTTTGAAAGTCGGCCCGCAAAAAATATATCCGTGTTGTTGAGGACCACACCAAAAGCAAGTATTGTGAGTAAAGAAGATAGGTGGAAGAATTTCCCTAAGGCAAACATCAACATCAAAACGGCAATTATCAAAAATAGTTTTACTTGCATTTTCAAGTGTTGAAATATGTATACCAATCCATAAGCAACAATGACGGACATTAAAATTGTGATACCAAGATTGGTAACTATACCACCAAAGGATGTTCCGCCAACAGTCCCTTCCTCACCGAGCATAAAATAAAAGACCATGATGCCGAGAATATCTGAAAAGGTACTGTCGTAAACCATGAATTCCTTTTTTTCTCCATGTAAACCACCTACACTAGGTATTATTATGGCACTAGACATTATGCTCAACGGCACAGCATAAATCAAGCAAGTATAGTAATCAGCTCCTGGGAAAATATAATAAAACAATGCGCCGATTAAGACAATAGATCCACCCAAGGATACGGACGCAACAGCCAGTGATCTAAGCAAAAGTCCAGATTTTTTACGTTCTAATTTCAAATCCAACGCTGCCTCTAAAACAATCATGACTAAACCAATATTGCCTAAAATTTCCAAAAGCGAATCTATTCCCAAATCCTTATCTCTAAGCTCGGTCATGTTCATCACTAATTTTATTCCTATACCAAGAATGATCAGTAAAAGCACACTCGGAATATTCGTTTTTTTAGAAATAATATTAAAAAAGAAACTAAGAACAATTACACTTGAAAGGGATATAATTAATAGGTATGGATTCATTCTAGCTTATTAAAGGTTTAAGGTAATCAAATATAACAAAAGTTTTGGCTCAATTCATTTGATACAGGCAACTCTTAGGTCAGTAAATCAATTCTAAGACGCATTTCATTCGCATAACTGATATAAATATTTTAACTTTGTAGTAATAATAACAATAGAAATTTAACAAAATGTCAGATACAGCCACAAGCGCAATTAACATCGAAAAAGTATTACAAACACTAGGTGTAGAAGCTTTAAATCACGGAGCCTCCACTGGAAATGTTTGGTTGGAAACAAGTGGTGAAACCATTACATCTTTTTCTCCAGTGGACGGGAAAGCAATTGCGGCTGTCCGCAGTGCCCAACTAAACGATTACGAAACCGTTGTAAAAAAAGCACAAGAAGCATTCGTTACTTGGAGAACAAAACCAGCGCCGCATAGGGGTGAAGTAATTCGTCAATTGGCTGAAAAACTTAGACTTTATAAAAATGAATTGGGCCAATTGGTGTCCTATGAAATGGGGAAATCCTTGCAAGAAGGCTTAGGCGAAGTCCAAGAAATGATTGACATTTGCGACTTCGCGGTCGGATTGTCACGACAATTGTATGGTTTGACCATGCACTCAGAAAGACCCGATCACAGAATGTACGAGCAATACCATCCTCTTGGAATAGTCGGTATTATTTCTGCTTTCAATTTTCCAGTTGCAGTTTGGAATTGGAATACAGCTTTGGCTTGGGTCTGCGGAGACGTTTGTATCTGGAAGCCATCTGAAAAAGCACCTTTAACTGCTATCGCTTGTCAAAAAATAACACAGGAAGTTTTCGCGGCAAATGATGTTCCAGAAGGAGTATCAGGTTTGGTAATTGGTGGCGCTGAATTAGGAAAAACGATGGCCGAAGATACACGTGTTCCTTTGATTTCAGCTACAGGATCGACACGTATGGGTAAATCAGTTGGCGCAGCGGTTGGCGCTCGATTAGGAAAATCGTTATTGGAATTAGGTGGAAACAACGCCATCATTATTACCCCAACTGCGGATTTACCTATGGTTATTCCAGGAGCCGTATTTGGTGCGGTCGGAACAGGAGGTCAACGATGCACATCCACACGTCGATTAATTATACACGATTCTATCTACGAAAAAGTAAAGGAATCTTTGGTAAAAGCATATGGTCAACTAAAGATTGGAAATCCTTTGGACCAGAACAATCACGTAGGTCCAGTTATCGATAAAGATGCGGTGAATATGTACTTGAAAGCTTTGGAAGATGTGCAAGCAGAAGGCGGAAAAGTTTTGGTTCCTGGAGGCGTATTGGAAGGCCCTGGTTATGAAAGCGGTTGCTACGTGAAACCGGCAATCGTTGAAGCTGACAACAACTTCAAAATGGTACAACACGAAACCTTCGCTCCAATTTTGTACATAATGAAATATTCTGGAGCTGTTGAAAATGCAATTGCCATTCAAAACAATGTGCCGCAAGGTCTTTCTTCAGCCATCATGACTAACAACATAAAAGAGTCGGAAGCATTCTTATCTTATGCAGGTTCTGACTGTGGTATAGCCAACGTAAATATTGGAACTTCTGGCGCTGAAATTGGCGGTGCTTTTGGTGGTGAAAAAGAAACAGGTGGTGGTCGTGAATCTGGATCGGATGCTTGGAAAGTGTACATGAGAAGACAAACCAACACAATCAATTACGGAAACAGTTTGCCTTTAGCACAAGGAATTAAGTTTACGATTTAAAAAGTCGAAAGTTGCCAGGCTTTGCTTCGCGAATGACGTTGATGGTTCTGAGTGCTTAAACTAAAGTAATTAAGAGATTTCCTTTTGGGAGTCTCTTTTTTTGTTGGCTTGGCGCCAATACTCCGCTCCGTGAGCTCATTATTTTGAGAAACAATTTAGACCTCATTAAAACTTGCACCTATGTCTTTGCCCTAAAACTTAAACGTAAATCCTCCCATAACTTGGAACCCTTGAACTGGGTAATTGCTCCATCTCAAATAACGCTGAGCCGCAACATTGTTCATTTGAAAGAACACTGATATTCGTTTGTTGTAGAGGTACTCCAAACTTAAATTAGCATCTCCAATAAAACCAAGACTTTTAAAGTATTGATTGTTTTCTTTCAACACATCTGTGCCTGGTCCGTATACCAATTGCTTTCTACCTCCCATAAGAGTTACGTCCAATTGAGCTACCAATTTGTCGTATAAATTATACTTGCCTCTTACGGTAAATTCCAAATTTGGCAAATTCCAAGCATAACTGTTGTTCAACAAAACGTAAGAATGGTATTTTCCTATCAAGTCGATTTTGATTTTCTCTTTTAATTGGAAGTACATACTTCCCTCAACTGTCGCCTGATTCAGCGTGTCATATATCACTTTAAATTGATTCCCTCTTGTGTGCAACGTGTCCGTAATATAAAAAGCTTTGTTTTTAATATGCATAAAACTGGCTCCAATATTAAAACCTATTCTTTTAGAAATGGTTCCTTTAATACCTCCGTAAAAATCTATGGCTTTGTGTTCATTTTTAATTTCTACATTTGGTAAAATGAACTCATTAACTTGACTTAGACTCTTAAAGGATTGTTGCGTCAAGCCCCCTTTAATACCAACATATGGAATAAAAATATCATTGAACAATGAATATTTTACATCCGCAATTGGGTAAATATAAGCCTTCGTTTTATCACTTGCATCGACCGTAAAATCAATACCTACGGTTGCTTTCAATCGGTTGTTTTGAGCATAAGTGGTCACATGCGGGCGCAAACTGAAAACGGTATTGCTTCTGTACAGACCGGAATCAGCAGGAGATATGTATTTGCTGACTTCGCCATATTTGTATTGGTTGTACTGCAAAGATATGTCTGCCGCAAATAACTCTTTTCCCATTTTATACCATGCACCTCCTTGAACCGCAACATAATTTTCCTTTGCTTTCCAATTGGCCAAAGAATCGATTTCTGGTTGCGCCGAGTGGTAATTGTTATAAGTCAGACCAACTTTGTAATTCAAGTTTGCACTGTCACGTTTATGGGATAAAAATTCCGTAGAAAATCCAATATCAGAATACCGTTGTCGAATACTATCTTTTGCAATGGAATCGTTTTTGAAACCATAATAATGCAAACCTTGACTTCCCAAATGGAAAGCCCCATTAAGCGTATAATCATTGTCTAATATAGATCCAAATAATTCGCCTTTTGTTCGATCAAATTGTGCCGGAGCATAATCGCTTATGTTGCCAAAAGAACTCAAATGTTTGACATTAACCCCGTAATGGTATCTTCTTGAGCGTGTGTTGTTGAAATATACCTCGCCGAGTGGCATAAACTCGGAGCCCACTCCAACTTTTACATACGTTCTATAAAGTTGTGGCAATTTATCGACAATTTTAACCGAAGCCGGGTCAATTTTCTGCAAAACGATAGAAGTAGGTTGCAACAAACTCAATCGCGGGTAATCGATAACGGGTGTCGGCAAAACAGTATCTATAATTACTGGTGCCTCGGCAATTCTTGTTGCCTTTTCAACCTCTCGGTTCCCTTTAATAATTATTGTTACATCTCCTTGGGCAAACAGACCAAAGGAACAAAGGACCGCACAAAACGCTAGGAAATTTTTCTGTTTAGTTGCCATTCAATTCTATTATTGGTGTGTTATTTGGGTCAAGATCTTTGTTCGGATTTTTCAATTCTAAGAGTTCGGCCCATAAGAGGTCTGCTTCATCCAAAATGCCATCGCTGGAAACTGGATAGTTGTCCATTACCGATTTTAATGTTTGTTCCGCCTGAACTAAATCTGGTTTTACCATCAAAATACGTGTTTCGAGCAACAGGGCTTTGGCAACCCAATAATTGTACATGGGTTTCATTTTCTGTATCGCTCTAACCTCTTTATCTGCTTTGTCCATTTCATTCTGCTTGAAGTACAACTCAGCAATCGTGTATTTGGCCTCCGCTCCCATTATGGTGGTTGTATTTTTTGAGATCCATGTCAAAGGCTCAAGTGCACCTGCAAAATCGTTCAATCGATAAAGCGACATTCCCTTTGCATATTCTCCTTCCAATCGAATGGTGGTGTTCAATTTGGCACTACCCAGAATTTTATCAGCATAAGTTGCCGCGTCTAACCAGTTTTCGACCAAGAAAGATGAGCGCATAATACCCAAACGCGCATTGTAAATAACATCTGGTTGAGAAGAAACTTCTTCTAATTTCAAATAGTAAGGCAAAGCTTCTTGGTATTTACCTCCGTTGTACATGTATTTTGAAACTTTTAATGCTGCAAACTCTGTGTAACCATTGTTTGGCCCTTGTAAGGCTTCTTGGTAAATACGAATAGCCTGAGGTTCATCCCCTGTTCGCTCGTAACAATTGCCCAAATAAATTTTCATTTCGACGCTGTACTTGCCTGTTGGATAGCGTTCTAGGTATTTTTGAATTTGCGGTATCGCGATGGCAAAACTGCTATCCTTGTACAATTCAAATGCAGGAGAATAGAACAATTCCTCTTGCTCATCTGAACCTAAATTAGCACAAGGGTATTTGTCAATGATGGCTTGAAGTTTCTCAGGTTGTTTCATTGCTCGATAGACATCCAATAAACCTTTTCCTCCTGCCTCACAAATTAATCGGTCTCCACTGTATTTGTCTAGCACCTTCTTATACTCCGTTTCTGAACGAGCATAATCTTGCTTTTTATAGTAAATATCCGCGATTTCGACCATCGCGTCTTTTACAATTATGGCATTCGGATAATCCGTTATAATTTGCTCATAATACTTCAATGCCTGATTGTATTGACTTTGACCCTTATAGGTTGCGGCAATTTCTTGAATGGAAATTTGAACGTATTTCGATCTCGGATAATTATTCACAATATCCAATAAAACCCGTATTTTATCGTCTCCTTTATCGTCGTATCCATACGTTTTACCTAGGTAAAACAATCCCTGATCCTCATATCCAGCTTTAAGAGAAATTGCACTTTTATAGGCCTGAATGGCCGGCTCATTTTGTCTGGTAGAATAATATCCGTCTCCAATTCGCATATAGGCATCCGCCAATTTGGTTTTATTCGGTACGGAAGACTGCTGGGTATATAGCTTAAAGGACTCTATGGCTTCCATAGTATCCCGAAGCATCAAGTTTGCGTAGCCAATGTTGTAGTACGCATCACTTTTTAACTTAACATCCGCGATGCCAGATGAAGTTAGAAATGCCCGGTATTCCTGTATTGCGCTTCTGTATAATTTCTTTTGATAATTGGCATCGCCAGCCCAAAATTTTGCCTTCCCGCTTAATACAGGGTCAATTGGAAATTTATCCACTAAATCAAACAAGCGAATTGCATCGTCGTAATTTGCTTTCTGATATTGTTCTACCCCCGCATTGAAAGAAATCAACTGATACACTTTTTTCAATCGAATATCTTTGTTTGGAATTTTATCTAGGGATTGTAAGGCTTTTCCGTAGTTATTTGTCTTGGTATAACAATTCACCAAATACTGGTAAATCTCATTCTTACGCAAGGAGTTTGGATATTCCGTCAAATAGCGCTCCATAGCAACGACGGCCTCATCGTAGGGATTAAGGTCTAATTTGTACGATAGAACAGCAAATTGGTACAAAGCATCTTCTCTTACGTCCGATCGAAAAGACAGCCCAGCTGCTTGCTCAAATGAATTTCGGGCCGGAACAGGTTTGTCTAGACTCAAATAACATTCTCCCATTTGATACAAAGCAATTTGGGCAAGGGTATCATCGACCTTCGTTGTTTTATCGAAAAAACGTATGGCCTTTTCGTAGGACTTACTTTGGAAATAACAATACGCCAACTGATAATCTTCTGATCGCGTAGTTTGTGTTTTGGCATTGTATTTTTCGAGATAAGGAACCGCTTCGTCGTATTTACCAACTCTATAAAAAGCATCCCCTATTAGTAGGTTAATATCTTTGTCATTAGCAAGATTCACAGAATCTGACAAAGTGGGCGCTAGCGCAGCAACCTCATCGTATCGTCCTTGTAAATAGTAGATTTGCGCTATGTAATAAGGGCAAATAGCTGAAAATTTAGGGTCACTTTTTAATTTCTCAAAACCATCCAAGGCGGTTTGATACGATCCGAATAAATAGGCAATGTGCGAATAATAATAAAGTGCCGGAGGTCCATATTGAGAAGTACTTTCCTTTACTTCATGAAAAGCGCTTCGAGCAGCAACCATATTGTTCAATTCAAAATAGGCATACCCCATTTTAAAATAGAATTCCTCTCGGTCGTCTGGCTCAACCTCAGATGCCGGCAATTGTTCAAACCAATATATTACGTCTTTGTAGTCTTTCTTCTGATAAAAATATTTTCCGAGACGGAGAAAGATCATATGTTTATAGATACTTTCTGGATAGTTTTTATTGAATTCTTCAAGAAGTTTTACTCCATCGTTTTGATACAACTCAAGAGCTGAAAGTCCTTCGTAATATCTTGCTTTGATGTACAACGGGTCATTGGTTTGTTTGAACCCAATTGTGAAATCATGAAATTCTTTGCGCGCCGCTCCATACTGCTCTTTCAAAAACAATTCTTCCGCACGGTAAAAAGGTGCGTAAACACTGTTGTATTTATCAGAAGTTTGAGCCCAAATGGAACCGCATGAGAAAAGAAGGTATGCTAAAAGTATTTTGCGCATTGCACCCATATTTTAAACGAATAAAGGTAAGCGTATCCCCGGCTGTTGGATTTGAAATCCCTAAAAGTTTTAAACGCGATACTGTTGAGATTATTTCATCTCTTCCAGAAATTAACACATTCAAAAAATGCAACTTTACACCTATGGAGACAGCTCAACCCAAGGTAATAAAAATTCATCAAGGAAAAATTTACCAGCAATCGGATTTGGTATTGCAAAATATTGATTTTGAACTTGGTGACAAAGAATTTGTATATTTAATTGGAAAGACTGGAACGGGTAAGAGTAGTTTTCTAAAAACGCTTTACGGTGAATTGAATCTTGCCGAAGGAGAAGGTTCCGTAGCAGGATTTAACCTACGAAAATTGAAACGTCGAGATGTTCCAATGTTGAGACGGAAATTGGGAATTGTTTTCCAAGATTTTCAATTGTTGACCGATAGATCTGTAAAAGCCAATTTGTTCTTCGTGATGAAAGCAACCGGCTGGGTAGATAAAAAAGCGATGGAAAATCGTGCTTTGGAAGTACTTAAATTGGTGGGACTTGAGCACAAATTGAATACAAAAGCATTTGCGCTTTCGGGTGGTGAACAGCAACGTGTTTCTATTGCTCGAGCTTTGCTCAATCGTCCAAAATTAATTTTAGCAGATGAACCGACTGGAAACTTGGACTCAGAAACTTCGGAAGAAATCATGATGCTCCTTCGTGCTGTTGCCAATGAAGAAAATTCAGCGGTTGTTATGGCCACACATGACATGACGATGGTCGAAAAATTTCCTGGTCGTGTAATTCGCGTAAAAGATGGTGGAATTCAAGAAGTGCAATCCATTGATCGCTTCGACCCCTTCACTCCGTTTTCAGCGCATTAGTCTTCACAAGACTTTTTCCATTCTCTCATTTCTCCGCCATTAGCGTTTTCAAAAGGAGCACAAAGTTTCTTTTTTTCTTCTCTCGTCTTAAGCATTTGGTCTTTTTTTGCATTCGACAAGTCTCCACTCAACACTTCATTTGTAATTGAATTCAACTGTTCGCCTTTTTCAAGGCAGTCGCAAAAACCTTCAGGCGCTGAATTGCAACCTACTAAAATCAAAGAAACAAAAAGGATTTTTTTCATAAGGTGAAGTTAAATAAAATAAATTGAAGAGATTTAAACTTTCCCCCTTTGGAGGGGGACTAAGGGGGAGGATTTTTAGAATTTTTTATTGTAAGACTCACTAATTTCTCATAACTTAAAGTAGAATTGAGAAAAAATGAATCACTACTACAACAAAAATCTAAAAACCTTTGCTCGAGAATTACGCACTGAATCTGTTTCGAAAGGAGAAAAATACATTTGGAAAGCATTACTATCCAAAGGAAAAACAAGCGTTAAATTCAAAAGACAAAGACCTATACTTTATTTTATCGTTGATTTTTTCTGTCAAGAAATAGGTTTAATAATTGAAATAGATGGGAACTCACATGCTTTGAATGGTTCAAAGGATAAATGGCGACAAGACCAATTGGAAAAGATTGGTTTTACAGTATTGAGATTTTCTGAAGGTGATGTTTTGCAAAACTTGGATTTGGTTGAAGCACAAATCCGTCATGTAATCTATTGCTTAAAAAAAGGCGATATTAATTAGTTTCATAAATCCTCCCCCTTAATCCCCCTCCAAAGGGGGAAGAGAACAAATCCAACTTCGGTAAATTATCCACTTTCGCATTTCATTGTTTAAGCTGTTCAACCTTTAATTCCTTATTTTTACGAAAAAAAACCATGTCCAAACTTCCCAACGTTGGCACTACCATATTTACAGTCATGTCCAAAATGGCAACTGACTATTCTGCCATAAATTTAGCGCAGGGATTT
>JAHEMP010000232.1 GCA_024643585.1 Crocinitomicaceae bacterium
GATGAAATCACGATTCAAATCCAGATTATTCGAATTTCCACGGAATCCATATTCTGATGGACCATCTTGATTTGCTCGACTTGTAGAAGATCTATTCATCATTCCGCCAATGTTGTAGGCCGGAATAAAAGCCAAAATGGGCATACCTTTCTTTGGTTTCCCTTTTTCTATCCATTCTTTCGTCCAAATTAACATCGCATTTATACCATCTGGTTCACCCGGATGAATTGCATTATTGACCAAAAGAGTCGTTTTTTCTCTTGCTTCTTGGAAAGTAGAAAGAGAATCCTTTCCTCCATTAATTACAAAAAGATAAATAGGTAATCCATAATCCGATTCACCCATATTAAACAACTGAATTTCATCGTTCGCTGCAGCTAAATCGGAACAAGATTTTATCAATTCAGAATAGGTTGGAGTATCATTACCTTCCCATTGTGCATAAATTGAAAATGAAAGGAATAATAAAATGGATAGTAGAAATTTCATCTCTTTAATTTGTTATGCTCTAAAAGTAATCAATCTTACTTTTAACAAAAAAATCATAAAATAACTTTAGACTACGCTGAATTTAATATCTTTAAAAAAACCGTTATTTAAATGGATAAAAGAACACAATTTATTTACCGCTTAGTATTTGGAGTCGTTGTTATTGGTGGCGTTATTTTCCTGTCGTTCAAATATTTAATGAAAGGACCTCCTTTTTTAAAGGTTCTTATTATTGGATTAGTGGCAGCAGTTTCCTATTTGGTGGTAGATTATTTAATTAAAAAAAGTAAAGAGTATTAAAATGAGTGAATTTCAAAAACAATTTCAAGAAATAGATCCTAAAAAAATCGGTCGTTATGTTGGTATGGGTGTAATTGGTTTAATTGTACTTGTGGTCTTTTTAATGTCTTGGACTGATATTGATCCAGGTGAAGAAGGTTTTATTTATCGACCATATGGTGGTGGTGTTGAAAAGCAGACAACCTTTGGTGAGGGTACAATTTTTATCGCACCTTGGAACGAAATGATTACCTACAATACACGTCAGCAGTCGAAAAACTACACGTCGGAGGTAATGGATATAAACGGTACAGATATAAATGTAATGGTAGCCGTAAATTACTCTGCGACAAGTGGTAAAATTGCAAATTTACACTTGAAACATGGGCCAGAATACATCACCTTTATTGACGACAAAGCGAAAGGTGCCATTAAAGATGTAATCGGCCGCTATACCTATGAACAAGTTTACAGTTCAAAACGTGAAGCGTTGGAAGGAGAAATAGAAAGCATTCTTCAAAGTGATTTTAAGGGTAATTATATAACCCTGCATTATGTAGAGATTGCTGACGTAAATTTACCCCCTAATATTGCTGGTGAAATCACAAACAAGGAAACCCAAAAGCAGAGAAACTTAACGGCGAAAGAAAAACAAAAAGAGCAAGAATACTTGGCAAATGCTCGAATAGAAAAAGCCAGAGGAGATTCATCCTTGGTTATTTCTGCACGATTTAATGCCGAAGCAATAGCACTAGAAGCAAAACAAATTTCCCAAAATCCGCAATATATCGAGCTAAAAAAATGGGAAAAATGGGATGGAAAAGGTTCTCCATATGGGGAAGGAAACGTTTTTGGCTCAGGAGTTTCTATTCTAAAAGGACAGAAATAGGGAGTGTAAATTGTAGTCTATCTTAGAATTTGCACGTAAATTTGCGCATGCGATTCGATATTCTCACCATTTTACCGCAATTGTTGGATGGACCGTTTTCGGCCTCTATAATGCAACGTGCCCAAGACAAAGGACATTTAGAAATTCAATTGCACAACATTCGTGATTATTCGACAAATAAACACAAGAATGTAGACGACTACCAATACGGCGGAGGAGCTGGAATGGTTATGAGCATTGAACCCATTGTCGCCATTATTGAAAAGTTGAAGGCCGAGCGCAACTACGACGAGATTATCTACATGACACCGGATGGGCAAGTTCTGGAACAATCTACTTGCAATGACCTTTCATTGAAAGAAAATATCATGATTCTTTGTGGTCATTACAAGGGAGTTGATGAACGAATTCGCGAACATTACATCACCAAAGAAATCTCTATTGGGTCATACGTGTTATCAGGCGGCGAACTGGCTGCAGCTGTAGTCGTAGACTCAATTGTGCGTTTAATTCCAGGTGTGCTTAACGATGAGACCTCGGCTTTAACGGATAGTTTTCAAGACAATTTATTATCTCCACCCGTTTACACTAGACCACCAGAATACAACGGTTGGAAAGTTCCAGAAGTGTTGCTTTCGGGCGACTTCAACAAAATTGAAGCATGGAGAGAAGAAAAAGCATTGGAAAGAACAAAACAAAGACGGCCAGATTTATTGAAATAGAATCATGAATATTGAAAAAATAGACGAAGCAATTACGGCTCTAAAAAATGGAGGAACAATCCTTTACCCCACTGATACGATTTGGGGAATAGGATGCGATGCGACCAATGATGAAGCCTGTGAAAAGATTTTAGACATAAAACAGCGACCAGCCAATAAGAGTTTCGTTCTTTTGGCCGACTCTTTTCACATGGTAGAACGTTACATTCCTGATTTCGCTGATGTGGTATATGATTTGGTTGATTTGGCAGTTGAACCCTTAACGATAATTTACCCGAATGCAAGAGATCTTTCCAAACATGTTTTGGCGGAAGATGGCTCTGTGGGTATTCGAATAACGAAAGACCCAATTTGTGTGCGACTGATAAAAGGCATGCACAAACCTTTGGTTAGTACTTCTGCAAACATTTCAAACCAACCGTTTGGACTAGACTTGGCTTCGATTGATACTTCGATAAAAGAAAAGGTGGATTGTATTGTGGCGGAAAGAACGCATGAAAAGTTAGAAAAAGCTTCTCAAATAATAAAAATTGATTTGGACGGACGAGTGACAATCATTCGTAAATAAGTCGTTCTTATACTAGACTTTGTAACTTGTATCGAAGTCACTATCTTTGCACCCGAAAATGAATTACGCCAGCAATCTTCAGCATCCCGTTTTTAAGGTCGCATCTCAAATTGTTACAGAACATAATTTGGAAGCCTATGTGATCGGTGGATATGTTCGTGATTTAATCTTAGAAAGACCATCAAAGGATATAGATATTGTTGTTGTAGGAAACGGACTTGATTTAGCTCAAAAATGTGCTGAAAAATTACGCGTTAAAAAAGTATCCCTCTTCAAAAAATTTGGTACAGCACAATTTTGCTACAAAGACTTGGATGTTGAATTCGTTGGTGCGAGAAAAGAGTCCTACCAAAGAGATTCTAGAAAACCAATAGTCGAAGATGGTTCTTTGGAAGACGACCAAAACAGAAGAGATTTTACGATCAATGCACTGGCTATATCGCTTCATAAAGATAATTTCGGCGAATTAATCGATCCTTTCAATGGTTTGGTAGATTTAGAAAAAGGAATCCTCCGGACACCTTTGGAACCAGAAAAAACCTATAGTGATGATCCGCTTCGTATGATGCGCGCTATTCGTTTTGCATCCCAACTAGATTTCAAAATTGAAAATAAGAGTTTGCAAGCCATTAAGGACAATGCCGATCGACTCAACATTATTTCCATGGAGCGAATAATGGATGAATTGAACAAAATAATTCTTAGTTCAACTCCTTCTCGAGGGTTTAAATTGTTGTATTCAACGGATTTACTCGTTAAATTTTTCCCTGAGTTGGTTGCTTTATATGGCATAGAAACTATCAACGGCAAAACCCACAAAGACAATTTTTACCATACATTGGAAGTTTTAGATAATATATCACTTCATACAGACAATTTATGGCTTCGATGGGCAGCCATTTTGCACGATATCGCTAAAGCACCTACCAAACGCTTTGATAAAAATGTAGGTTGGACATTTCATGGGCATGAAGAGATTGGAGCTCGTATGGTGCCTAAACTTTTCAAACGAATGAAATTGCCCTTGGATCATAAAATGAAGTATGTACAAAAATTAGTCAAGCTTCATCTACGACCGATTGCATTGGTAAAAGATCATGTAAGCGATTCCGCAGTTAGAAGACTTTTGTTTGAGGCAGGAGATGATATTGACGATCTAATGACACTGTGCAATGCCGATATCACTTCAAAAAACGAAATGAAAGTCAAGAAATTCAAAAAGAATTTTGACGAAGTTCTTTTGAAATTGCGAGACATTGAACAAAAAGATCACGTTCGCAATTTTCAACCTCCTATAAGTGGTGAAA
>JAHEMP010000022.1 GCA_024643585.1 Crocinitomicaceae bacterium
ACTGATTTGTTGAAACCAATGCTCCATTTTCATACCAATTATAAATATAAGGGGAAGATCCTCCCGATCCAACTACACCAAGAGTAATAGACGATTCTGAACAAATCATTGTGTCGGTTGAAACACTGTCAATAGACAACGGAAAAGGCTCGGTAAGAACGGTATCGATTGTTATTAAACAGCCGTTCGCGTCTGTAATGTTGACTTGTTGAGGACCTACAAATAAATCATTTGCCGATGAAGTAGTGGAACTTGATCCGCTCCATACAAAAGAATATGGTGCAGTTCCAGCGCTTAAAGTTAAGTCGATAATACCATCATTTCCAGTATAACATGTAACATTTTGAAGATTGGTTATGGTTGCAACCGTTCCTGGAATTTCACCGACAATTACGTCAACAGTATCTATACATCCGTTGCTGCCTAATATAGCACATTGATAGGTGCCAGCGGCTAAACCGACAGCCGTTTGGGTAGTTTGAGCCGATGGATCATTCCAAGTATAGTTTACACTAGCTGTGGCAGGTGATAAAAATACTGTGGCAGAACCGTCAGAACCTCCAGGACAAGTAACTAAAGTACTGGTATCAGAAGATGATGAAAGTTGATTGCCAAGTATTGCTGTAGAATTTGCAGGGCAACCATGAACATTTGTTGCAGTTACGGTATAGGTGCCTGTTACAACATTTGTGACAACAGCTGTTGTCTGTGTAAGGTTAGTCCAGCTAAATGTGTATGGGCCATTCACTCCTGAAGTTGCCGTAATTACTCCGTTTCCTCCTCCACAAGTGTCAGGAATAGTTGTCGTTGTAACAGATGCTACAGATCTTGTTAAATATGTAGTATCAGAAACAGAGCCAATCGAAACACCGCAAGAGGTGCCAATTAAAAAGTATCCAGTTGTTCCAGATGGTACACTTGGAATGGTCAAAGTACCATTGTTGTATGGAAATGTTTGGTTCAAAGTGCTTCTCCAAGACAATCCTGAACCAGCAGTTCCACTTGAAGTTACATTTACATAAGGTATTGTTGAAACAGTATAGGCATTTGTGTTCGTTGCGCTCGTTGGAGAAAATCTTTTGCCATCTTGCGAAGCTGTCCATAAAGTGTTATTTCTTCCTGGTGTAGCTGTTGCAATGTTATTGGTTAAATTTTGTACGCCTTGAATTGCTCTACCACCATTCCATCCTGGACAATCTTGTTTACTACCAATATGGTATTCAATTATGTTTGTTCCTTCATAAAACAAGAAAGCGGTATAAGAACAAGAAGAGGTACAACTGTAAGCTGTAACACCTTTATATAGCACTACAAAAATTCTATTTGGAGCCGTACCTACGGTTTGATATTGAATAGGTCCTGAATTGGCGTTGACAGGATTCATATCAGTGTATAGTCCCATTGCTGAGTTACTAGCACCCGCTAAAGCTCCAGTCGGTATTGTATTTCCAACCGGCAAACTCCATGGACAGTATCCTCCAGCATTTGAAAGTTTAAATGAAACAAGTCCATTGGAGCCAATTACACATTGAGTGTAGTTCACCCCATAGTAATTGAAGGTAAAACCGATTGGCACAGCAGGACTCCAACTGTCGTCAGACAATGAAACAGAGCTTGGTGTAGGTAAATTTATGGCTCCAGAACCACCTCCTCCAGTCAGACAGTTATTAATTGTTACCGATTGTCCTTGACAAATAGTAGTGTCTACTCCTAAACAAATTGTCACTGGCGGCAATTGAGCAAGACCATTGACAGTTAGCAAAGAAACAAAAACTACTACGGAAAATATTTTTTTAGATTTCATAGTTATTTTTGAAAGTCACAAATATGACGAATATTATTGTGCATGGTTGTCTGTGTTAACAAAAAAAAAAGATATTGTTAAAAAAAATGTAAATGTTGTTTTAGATCCGTGGAGTAATGAAAATTGAGTTGTTCAAAAAATGAAGTATTTTTAATCACAGTGAACAAGTTGAATAGTAAATATTACTACATTTGCCCCGTCGATTTTAAAATCTAATTAAAGATGAGTAAGTACCAAGCACAGGTTGATGCTTTTATGGAAAAAGTAAAAGCGAAAAATGGTCATGAAACGGAGTTTTTACAAGCAGTTCACGAGGTTGCAGAAGCAGTAATCCCTTTCATTGAAAATAATCCAAAGTACAAAAAAGAAAATATTCTTGAGAGAATCGTTGAACCGGAAAGAACAATTATGTTTAAAGTTCCGTGGATGGATGATGCTGGTAACTTCCAGGTGAATCGTGGATACAGAATAGAGTTTAACTCTGCAATCGGTCCTTACAAAGGAGGTTTACGTTTTCACCCTTCTGTTAACTTGTCAATTCTAAAATTCTTAGGATTTGAACAAATTTTCAAAAACTCTCTAACAACATTACCAATGGGTGGTGGTAAAGGCGGTTCTGATTTTGATCCAAAAGGAAAATCAGATAACGAAGTAATGAAGTTTTGTCAATCATTTATGACTGAATTATCTCGTCATATTGGTGCTAATACAGATGTACCAGCTGGAGATATTGGTGTTGGTGGTCGAGAAATAGGATACATGTTCGGTCAATACAAAAGAATCAGAAATGAATTTGTTGGTGTCTTGACTGGAAAAGCAAGAAACTGGGGTGGTTCATTAATTCGCCCAGAGGCTACCGGTTATGGTACAGTATATTTTGCAAAAGAAATGTTGAATACGAAAAACGACTCTTTCAAAGGAAAAGTTGTTGCAATTTCAGGTTCAGGAAACGTTGCACAATATGCATGTGAAAAAGCTACTGAATTCGGTGGTAAGGTAGTTACAATGTCGGATTCTTCTGGTTATATCTATGATGAAGCAGGTATAAATGCTGAGAAATTGGCCTTTGTAATGGAAATAAAAAATGTAAAACGTGGTCGTATTGAAGAATACGTAGCCAAATATCCATCAGCAAAATTTGTTGCAGGAAAACGTCCTTGGGAAGTAAAGGTTGATATCGCACTTCCGTGTGCAACTCAAAACGAGTTGAACGGTGACGAGGCAAAAGTTTTACTATCCAATGGTGTTATTTGCGTTGCTGAAGGAGCAAATATGCCTTCTACTCCAGAAGCAATAGAAGCTTTCCAAAAAGCAGGTATATTGTTTGCACCAGGTAAGGCGTCAAACGCTGGTGGTGTTGCAACTTCAGGATTGGAAATGTCACAAAACTCTTTGAGGTTGTCATGGACAGCTGAAGAAGTAGACGAGAAACTGCACAATATCATGATTTCTATACACGAAGCATGCGTTGCTTACGGTAAAGACGAAAATGGAAATGTTGATTACGTTAAAGGTGCGAATATCGCAGGTTTCGTAAAAGTGGCAGATTCAATGATTGACCAAGGTTTGGTTTAATTAATTGTAAAACATATCAAGGAACCGTTCTTCATTGAAGGACGGTTTTTTTTATATCTGAATTTAAAGCTAATTCTAATAAAAAAAGTAGCTTTGTTAAAGTAAAACGTTATAATGGAAACAGCTCAAGAAAGACACATTCAGTATGATCGAACAGGTTTTGATGATCAAGAATTGTTGGAGATTTACAAGAAAATTTTGATGCCAAGAATGATAGAAGAAAAAATGCTTATTCTTCTTCGTCAGGGTAAAATTTCCAAATGGTTTTCCGGATGGGGTCAAGAAGGTGTTTCTGTTGGAACGGCTTATGCAATGGACAAAGAAGAGTACATTTTGCCTATGCATCGAAATCTTGGAATTTTTACAACAAGAGATATTCCTTTGAATCGTCTGTTTGCCCAATTTCAAGGTAAAATGTCAGGTTTTACCAAGGGTCGTGATCGTTCTTTTCACTTTGGTTCGAAAGAACACAAAATTGTTGGAATGATTTCTCATTTAGGACCTCAATTGGGGATAGCTGATGGAATTGCTCTTGCCCATAAAGTTAAAGGAGAAAAGAAAGTAACAGTTGTTTTCACAGGCGATGGCGGGGCTTCAGAGGGCGATTTTCATGAAGCCCTAAATGTTGCATCTGTATGGGATTTGCCTGTTATTTTTGCCGTTGAAAACAACCAATGGGGTTTGTCGACTCCAAGTAAGGAACAATTTCGTTGCAAACAATTTGTCGACAAAGGAGTGGGGTATGGTATGCATGCCGAAAAAGTGGATGGTAACAATATTTTGGATGTCATCAATACTGTTAGAAGATTATCCGAGGATATTCGCGAAAATTCTAAGCCCGTACTTTTAGAATTTCTAACGTTTCGTATGCGAGGTCACGAAGAAGCTTCAGGAACAAAATACTATCCAGAAGGATTACAAGACCATTGGGAACAATTTGACCCTGTAACCAATTATACATCGTTTCTAGAAGAAATAGGCGTTTTAACAAAGGAATTCAAAGATTCAATTCACGAGGAGTTTAAAAAAGAAATACAAGATGGTTTTGACCTTGCCAATTCAGAGGACAAAATAGTTCCAAATACAGCTATTGAAATGGCTGATTTATATGCACCGTTCGACTTTAAAATTCAAAATGGTTCAGGCGTAAAGCGTGAGATGCGTTTCATTGATGCAATTCAGGACGGTTTGCTCGCAAGCATGAGAAAATACCCAGAATTAATAATCATGGGACAAGATATTGCTGATTACGGTGGTGTTTTTAAAGTTACTGAGGGCTTCATGGAAGAATTCGGTAAGGATCGTGTTCGAAATACGCCCATCTGCGAATCTGCCATTGTTGGTGCAGGGTTAGGATTATCAATAGCAGGTATGAAGGCGGTTGTTGAAATGCAATTTGCAGACTTCGTGACTTGCGGTTTTAACCAAATCGTAAACAACTTAGCAAAAATTCACTGGAGATGGGGGCAAAATGCTGATGTAGTGGTTCGAATGCCAACAGGTGCTGGCTCAGCAGCCGGGCCTTTTCATTCTCAGAGCAACGAAGCTTGGTTTTTTCATACCCCAGGATTAAAAGTAGTTTACCCTTCGTCTCCTTCTGAGGCAAAAGGTTTGTTGATGGCTTCCATTGCAGACCCAAATCCTGTCTTGTTTTTTGAACATAAAAACTTATATAGAAGTATTAAAGAGGATGTTTTTGTCGATGATTTTACCATCGAAATTGGAAAGGCAGCCATTAAATCTTCTGGTGATAAATTGTCAATAATTACTTACGGTTTCGGGGTTCAGTGGGCTTTGGATTTATTAAATGAATACCCTGAAAATACAATTGAAATAGTTGATTTGAGAACTTTGTTGCCTTTGGATACTGTGGCAATTTATAGTTCTGTTCGAAAAACTGGTCGAGCGTTGATAGTTCATGAAGATTGTTTGACGGGCGGAATCGGTGGAGAAATTGCGGCATTGTTAAATGAAAATTGTTTTGAGTTTCTTGATGCTCCAATTCGAAGAGTTGCCTCCTTAGACACACCCGTTCCTTTTGCGGCAGATTTAGAAATTAATTTTTTACCAAAGAATAAGTTAAAAGAAGCTATTGACAGTTTGTTGATTTTTTAATTTCTAATCAAAAAAAAACCGCATCCCTGAGGAATGCGGTTCTTTTACTATTCTTTAATTTCTTAATCCCTGATAACGGTATATCCAGGATATTTTTTGGAATCAAAAACAAATTTTGAATCCTCAATAGAAGGATTGGGAGTGAATTTTGACAGATTGTACGTCATAACTGTGCCATCTTTTGTTTTCATAATGGCTTTTACCAATTCATTATTTGCTTTTGAAATATACAAGATAATCGTGTGGTAATCTGTTTTTGATGCATTTTTTGGGTAAAGATAAATCACGTGACAAGATTCACCATTTATTGACTCGATTTTGTCGTAACGGTTTTTAAATCCCGTTTCCCAAATGGTCAGTAATTTTTTTGGATTCATGGATTGTTCGTCGTCCTCGCTCGCATCTGTTTCATAAACAGATTTTTCTTCTTTAACAACGGTCCACGTTTTCATTCCATTAGAAATAATTGTGTTTTCGCCGTAAGAAGCATAAAATTTATTGCCCTTTACCCATCCTTTTCCAGTTTCAGATTCATTTGTTCCAGTAGAGCTATTTTTTATGTTCGCACTAAATTCGATGTAAAATGAATTTTGGTTTTTCATTTTACTAGATAACTTATCCAATACCCCTTGGGCCTTGGCATCTTGACCAAACGAATTAAAACTGATAAAACCGATTAATAATAAAATGTATTTCATTGTGTGTTTTTTAGTGTTAAAAGCATAAACTATGCCAAACTTAGAATGTTAAAAATGATCCAACAATCCATTAAGAACAGAGATATCGATATCATGAATTCCATCATATTGTATAATTGTATACCCAAGTTCCATTTGCAAAGCTAGTACATCTTTTTGAATTTCTTTATTGAAATATTCATCTTGTAGTCCGAGGACAAAATACTTTTCACCTTTGAAGGAATTGTTTTCTTCTTTCGTTATATCAGGAGGAAATGCACTTCCCCATAAAACTAGCCCTTTAATACGATTTGCTTTTTTATAGCAATACCTCGAAGCGGTCGCTCCTCCTTGGGAAAAACCCAATAAGATGATGGATTCATATTTTGTTGAATATTCCTTAATAATTTCATCTAAATAATCCTGGTTGTCTTCAATGTCAAATTCACGATCTTCTTTCGTCATCCATGAACTGCCAACTCGTCCAGAACTTTCCTTTAAATAAAAACGATTAAGACCTTCAGGGACCAATACATCAAAGTTCGAGTTGATTTCTTTGAACTTTTTAGAGAAGTAGGTGCTGAGCTGTCCATATCCATGCAAGGCAATAAGTAGTTTTCTATTGTTATTATTTTCAGATTTTAATAAGACTAATCGAGCAGTCTTTTTTATTTTGATATGTATTTTTTCTTCTAACATAGGTTATTATTGCGCCTCTAAATTAATTATATTTGTCTTGTGAAAAGTTTTGTATCCATTCTATTTATTTCCTTCTTCATATGGAATTACATAGGCTTTTTCACCTATTTTCAAATTGAAAAGCACGCAGCTCAAAAAGAAATCAAAAGAAAATTAAAACTCTCTGTTCCGAAAGATGAATTAAGAATCTTTATGTTTACACTAGAAGAATCAAAGCAATTGATTTGGCATAAAGCTCATGAATTCGAGTATCAAAACAGAATGTACGATATTGTATATTCAGATACGAATGAATTAGGCGACATGCGTTACACCTGTATATCAGATTTACAAGAGACAGTTCTCTTTGAAAAGTTAGGCGAATATGTTGCCCAAGATTTGACATCAAATAAGCACAAGCCCCTTAATAAGCTCAAGTTGAACATAGAACAACCAATAATTATTTTGGAAAAATACTCTGACTATAGTTCGGTCTTTGATTGTACTGAAAAAGATAAATCCTATGGATTTTATTTCTATTCATTGAAATTGAGTGAATTGAGAAAGAATACCCCGCCGCCTCAAAAATTATCTTGTTAATTAGAACTTGTAAATACGCGGTGGAATAATCGCGTTTTCACCTAGAAACAAGATAATAACTCAACAAATTGTAGAATGAAATATATAATAGTACTGGGACTTTTATGTCTCTTTATGGGCAATAATTTTGCTCAAAATTTAAAAGTGATAGACAAATCAAATCTTCAAGGAATTGAAAAGGCACAAGTCTTTAACATTCAGCAAAGTGAAACAATTTTTGTAACGGATGGAAATGGAGTTGTGGATATTTCAAAGATAGGTAAAACAGGCCTTTTGACTTTGAGACATCCTTTTTATATTGCACAAACCTATACTTATGATCAATTGAAAGAAATGGATTTTTCCGTTTCCATGATTGAGAAAATGAATGACTTGGACGAGGTCGTTATTTCTGCCAGTCGTTTCGAAGAAAAGAAAAAGGACGTCGTACAAAAGATTCAAGTTGTGCGCTCTTCAGATTTGAAACAAATGAATCAAACTTCTACAGCCGATGTTTTGGCGCAAACGGGAAATATACACGTTCAAAAAAGCCAGCAAGGAGGAGGTTCACCTGTAATAAGGGGATTTGAAACGAATCGTGTTTTACTTGTGGTGGATGGTGTTCGAATGAACAATGCCATTTATCGAGGTGGACATTTGCAAAATGTGATAACTATAGATAATTCTGTGTTGGATAGGGTAGAAGTGGCCTTTGGGCCAAGTGCCGTTGTGTATGGATCCGACGCGCTTGGGGGTGTAATGCACTTTTATACTAAAGATCCAACTTTGTCATCAACGGATGCTGCACTAGTAAAAGCAAATGCTTATGGTCGTTATTTTTCAGCAGCAAACGGTTATGCTGTCCATAGCGATGTTTCCATTGCCAAGAGAAGATTTGGTTCTTTGACAGCTTTTACTGTTTCTAAGTTTGGCGATTTAAAACAAGGGGCGAATCGTTCAAGTAAGTATCCTGATTTTGGAAAGAGACCGTGGTACGTTCAAAGAATTGATGGTGTGGACAGCATGATTCAAAATAAAAACCAAAATATTCAAGTCGGTTCAGGATATGAACAATTGGATTTGATGCAAAAATTCACTTTTATCTCGACAGTAGATGTGAAACACACTTTGAATTTACAATACAGCACATCGAATGATGTACCCCGATATGATCGATTGACGCAAGAAAGTGGTTCCAGTCCAAAGTTTGCCGAATGGTATTATGGGCCTCAGAAAAGATTGTTCGTGAGTTATAAGCTGGATCTGACAAAGAAAACGAAGTTGTACGATAATGCAAGGTTGGTGTTCGGTTATCAGAATATAGAGGAGAGCCGAATGGACAGACGGTACAAAAAAGACATTCTTAATAATAGAGTAGAAAAACTAAACATTGCTTCTGTGAATGTTGATTTTGAAAAGCAATTGGGCAAAAGCGAATTTCGATATGGTTTAGAAGGATATACCAATTTGGTAAATTCAACAGCTTTTGCTGAGAACATCGTTTTGGGTACGCGAGCTCCATTAGACACGAGGTATCCAGATGGTGGTTCTCAGATGTCAGGTTTAGCGGCGTATGCAACAAATACACTTGAATTCGGAAAAACAAAAGGTCGCTGGATTATGAACACAGGTTTACGTTATTCTTTTGTTGATTTAAAGGCGAAATTTAAAGACCAAACCTTCTTTCCGTTTCCGTTTTCTTCCATTGAACAGCAGCATAATAACTTAACCGGAAATCTTGGTCTAATTTTTAATCCAGGCAAAGGGTTTAGAATTACTGGGAATTTTTCAACAGGATTTAGGGCTCCAAACGTGGATGATTTGTCCAAAGTTTTTGAATCTGTTCAAGGAACAGTGATTGTTCCCAACCCAAATCTAAAGGCAGAATATTCGTATAACGGAGAATTGGGAGTGTCTAAATCATTTAATGACAAGGCCGTTCTTTCGATTTTAGGATACTATACGCAATTGAATAATTTGATTTATACCCAAAAAAGTCAATTTAACGGATTGGATTCAATAATCTATGACGGTCAATTAAGTCAGGTTATATCTCCAACAAATGCGGGTTCGGCATACATTTATGGCCTTGAAGGCGGTTTAACAGGAAATATAACTTCCTTTCTTTCTGTATTTGGAACATTGAATTATACCTATGGTAGAATAAAAACAGATACGACGGATTATCCTATGGATCATATTGCGCCTCTTTTTGGACGTTTTGGATTAACTTATTCCATGAAACGTTTCAAAGCCGAGTTGTTTTCAAATTTCGCAGGCGCCAAATTATTGAAAGATTACAACCTCTTGGGTGAGGATAATTTTGATTATGCTACAATAGACGGAATGCCTGCTTGGTATACAGTAAATACACGTTTGAATTATCAGTTCAATAAATGGTTTGGATTGCAGGTCGCATGTGAGAATATTTTAGATCAGAATTACCGCACATTTGCATCCAATATTTCTGCACCAGGCAGAAATTTCATTGTGACTTTGCGATACAATTATTAGAAGAACAAGAATTTAAAGGGACGAGATATTTATCTTGTCCCTTTTATTATAACTATACAAGCACTCCTTGATAAATTTCCTTTAGAACTTTAATTGTAAAGTCTATTTCCTCTTTAGTGGTATATCTTGAAAATGAAAAACGCGCATTAGGTTTTTCGGAAGGAGCATTAATCCCAGCAAGTACGTGAGATCCTTGAACTGCTCCAGAAGAGCAAGCGCTACCGCCACTGCACGCGATTCCTTTCAAATCCAATGTAAAAAGCAACAATCCTGATTTGTCGGTTTTTGGTAAACAAACATTTAATACAGTATATAAACTTTTGTCAGGATCAATTTCACCATGAAAGGATATTTCTGGGATCGCTTTTGTAAGGCTTTCAATCATATAAGATTTGAGACTTTGCACATATTTTTGATGTTCTGACACATCTTCATACGCTAAATCAAATGCTTTCGATAACCCAACGATTCCACTTGTGTTTTCTGTTCCTCCTCGCAATCCTCTTTCCTGAGCGCCCCCATGAATAATGGAGTGTACCTTAACATTTTTATTTATATACAAAAATCCTACACCTTTTGGTCCATGAAATTTATGTGCAGCACAAGTTATGAAATCAATATCCAATTCACTCAAATCAAACGAATAGTGTCCCATCGTTTGAACGGTATCGGAATGGAAATAGGCTCCATATTCTCTACAAATTAACGACACTTCTTTTAAAGGCAAAAGTGTTGCAATTTCATTGTTGGCATGCATTAGAGAAACCAAAGTCGGTTTTCTATCAGAAAGTATAGCCTTCAAATGATTCAAATCAACGTTACCTTTATTGTCTATATCCACATATACGAGTTCGACATTTTTGGCTTTGGCAGCCGATTCAGCGGTATGTCCAACAGCATGATGTTCAATTCTGCTTGTTACAATACGTTTTACGCCGAGCGAATCAATGGACTCTTGAATAGCCATATTATCTGCTTCAGTTCCACCGGATGTAAAAATGATTTCACTCGGTTGACATTTAATATGTTTGGCGATATTTCTTCTTGACGTTTCTATGTGCGCTTTCACTTGTCGCCCAAAAAAATGGGTAGAAGATGGATTCCCAAATTCTTCTTTAAGAATAGGAATCATTGCTTCAACAACTTCTGGAGCAACTGGTGTAGTTGCAGCATTATCAAGATAAACGTGCATGTATTTTAATTTTCGACAAAGATAGTTAAAAGCAAAGATTTGGTTAATCTTTACCCAGTATTCTGCGAAAATCTTCCTTTCCAATTGGAATTCTCTTTAAATTATTAAGCATCATGATTGATCGTTCAAGTCTCTTATCGCTCGATTTAACTTGAAGGGTATAATACAACATATACCGTTGAAGGCCTTTTTTTAATTTCAAAAATCGTTCCTCGGCTTCCGAATCATTCTGCAATACCGCTTCAAACTCTGTAGCCATTTCCATGCCGTACTCAGAATTGTCTGGTTGAATGGTAACATTAACTTTCTCTCCAAAGTGAACTCCTAGTTTTTTCATTCTGGCAGTTGAAAGGGTTATATAACCTTCACCTTCTCCCAAGGCTACAATTCCACCCTGCCATTTCAAAGTATTGTTGATTTCAACCCAAACTCTTTTGTTGAATTTTTTTAGCAAATCCATTATTTCTGGTGTTAGACAGATATAATGCAGATTTAGATCATTTTTATGATGAATTAAGCTAGTAAAACAAACTTCCTCATTTTCCATGATTTGAAGTTACTTTTTCTCTTTCGTATATCCAATTTTCAAAGCTTTGGTTTCGATGCTTTTATTCACGGATGTACCAAAATCGTCCTGAACAATTTGCGTATTTTTTTTCATTTCCGATTGGATGAATTTTTCTCTTTCTGTGGCCATTATCGTCACTTGATTTTGAAGTTTTTTTCGTTCAATCGATTTTTCCTTTACCAATTTTTCTTTTTGTTCGACAGTTAGCCCTCTGAATTCTTTTGGCAGTTCTTCGTCTTTAACTTTCGTAAAATCTACTTTTCCTTTCTCTGATGCATCGATGAGGTCCCATGAAGAATTTTCGTAATTTGATTTGGATTTAACGATTGTACGTTCTGTCTTACTCGAAGGAGATAAATTTTCTGCTTTTTTATCCTGCTCAATTTGTAATTCTTTTCTAGATTCTCCTTTAATTCCGTAACCATAATAGGTTTTATTGATTGAATCGTTTAAAGAATTAATGGTATCATCATAAGGCGTTTTTACCACTTGAATGCTCTTGTTTGCGTCAATGTGAAAGTAATCTCCACCGCCAAGTTGAGCGCCTTCGTACCAAAAATGACGAACGCCTGTTTGATAGTCGCCACAATGAATAGTATTTACATATATTTCTCGTTCTAGCGCTTTGGGACAAATAACCTTGTAGTCAATTGGGCCCTGGTTGAAAGGTTCATTTCCAGCAATATAGATCATTTTTAAATCTTCTGGGCTTGTCGACCAATTCAATTCTTCCAATGAACTCGAAATCACAGCTGCGCAATATTCAGATCCGCCATTGGTTGTAATTGCAAACAATTGTTCTGAAATCAAATCTAGATCTGCGCTCAAGGGAACGAGTTGTTTAATGAAATTATTGGAACTTGGATGACTATCATTTCCATAGGAATACAAAGCTATTTCAATAATGGGTGTTGAACCTTCGTATTGCATAGTAGTCAATTCATTCACTATATTCCAAATCCTGGATTTTGCTTGAGAAAGAAGTCCATTCATACTTCCGGAGGCATCAAAAAGTATGGCCATTTGAATTTTTCGTTGATTCTGAGGGTTCTGTTCTATCGAATTATCTTGGGCGTTTGAATAAGTTGATGCAAAAAAGCCAAATGCTAGGGTCAAAAATATTTTTTTCATGGTCTTTATTTTCTTGCAGTACAACTAGTACTAAGAATGGTTCAAAAGCAGTATATTCGCAAGTAAAAAATTCTTTGTATGCGTTTAATTATCTCCCTACTTTTTTTCTCCATCTTAAATTCTTGTTCGATTTCTAAAAATATTCCGAATACCTACACTAGAAAAGACGAACCGGTTAAATTTCAAATCATTGATTTGAAGGATTTGTTCGAGGGTCAAAACCTTTACGGACAAATTTTAATCTATGATGAAGCTAGTAATCAATACACAAGTAGTGATTTTGAAGTTGCTAAAACCAAGTTTACGCCTGCTTCAACGTTTAAAATTCCCAACACCCTTGTTGGCCTTGAAACAGGGATTATTGACATTAACTACGTCTTTAAATACGATGGTGGTGAGAGAATGTTGGAGGCCTGGAAGAAAGACCTAACACTGAGGGAGGCATTTCAAACATCTTGCGTTCCTTGCTATCAAGAACTTGCTCGTAAAGTTGGTGTAGAAAAAATGAGAACTGTTTTGGATAGTGTTAAATATCCGGGAATGATTTTTGACAATTCTACCTTGGATAATTTTTGGCTAATTGGCGAATCTGAGATTTCACCTTTGGAACAAGTCGACTTTTTAAGACGTTTTGCTACAAAACAATTTCCACTGAACGAAGGCACTATGGAGTCCCTTAAATACGTTATGGCTGCAGATACCACCGCAAAAGGTATTATGTATGCCAAAACAGGGTTGGGTGAGAGTGAGGGTAAATATTTAGGTTGGTATGTCGGTTACATTCAAAAACCTAAAAATAGAATCTACTTTGCAACAGTGATACGTCCAATTAATGATTATGACCGCAATGTGTTTATGGCAGAGCGTAAAGCACTAACTTATAATGTATTAAAAACTTTGGGGTTTTGGTAGGCTATTTTAATATTCCCAATGCAAATTCTAAATTCAATTTAGATTTTAGATTTTCAGCCAAAGCATCAATAAGTTTAGTTTGAGCATCGATGTAGCTAATTTCTCGATAGTTTACCAAGAAAAGAGAACTTTCACCATTGTCAAATAAGGTTTGCTCTCCAAGAACCAACTTTTCATAATCCTCCACTGTTCGATTAAAAATGTTGATTTGAGCGTAGGTCGTTTTCCAACTATTTATGGCCATGTTCGCCTTGTATTCGACTAATTCAGTCTTAAAGTCCAAGTCATTTCGCATTTCTCTCAATTGCACGTCGTTTAGTCTGAGTTCACCTCGGGCTTTCCTCACGAACAATGGAAAGGCTAAAGATGCTCCCCAATTGTAATTGTTTATAGAATATTCTGTAAAAGGATTTCCAGCCACCGGTTGACTTAGAGCGTTGTATTTTAAATCCAATTTTGGTTTGAGATTTTCTCTGTTTAATCGGTACTCAACTTGTTTAAAGTCAATTTTATATTGGTATCCGAGTATATCAGGATGTTGTGATTTTAGGCTATCCATTTTTTCAACATAACCGATGTCAAACGGCATAGGAGCTAAGTTTAAACGGTTTGAAGGTATTGAATTGGGATTTAATTCCAGAGGGATGTAATTTTCAGCCCACAAATAGACAGATAATAACTCTTGGCTATTTTGTAGTTCCATCAGCGATTGTTGCAATTGAAATTCTCGAGTTTGAACTTGAATACCAGCCTCTAAAGTGTCAAAAGCAGGTTTATCGCCAAAAATTACACTTTGTTGCACTCCTTCGAATCTCGTTTGTGCCAAAATCAATGCTTCTTGATAGACCTGATATTTATTATAAGCTTTGAACCAATCGTAATAAGCCTTACCAGCTTCGTATATGAGCTCATTAAGAATTCTTCGCTGTTCGACCAACGAACTTTGATTGTATATTTTTGCTTGTTTTAGATCAGCACGCCGCTGGTCAATAAATAAGCCTTTACCAAGTGGAACCGAAATTCCTGCATACCACAAGCCATCATCTGGTGTATAATTTTGAGGGTTTAATCGATCTCCGTCTGTATATTGATATCCGCTCTGTATTTGAATTCCAAACCAAGTCGGTATTTGGAGGTTGGCGTCCATTACATTATAATATTTGGAGCCATCGTAGTACTTTTGATTAACGTCGCCCTGTAAAATCGGATCGAAGCCACCTTTCGACTTTAAAAGATAGGTTTGCCCTTTTTCAACCTGTAAGTCGGCTTGTTTGGCGATCGGATGATGAGTTCTTACAACATCCATGAAATCATCGAAAGTCAAAATTACTGAAGAGTCAGTTTGTGCGACTAAACCAAAATAGGGTCCTAGAAGAATTGTTAGAAAGAGTATTCTTTTCATTTTTTTTCTTTTGAGTCTTCCGTCTTTTCTTTCGAGCTTCCGGTGTAATAGTTCGGTGGAAATCCATTTATTTTTCGCCAAATCTCGTAATAAATAGGCACATCATCCAATAGCATCATACCTTGTATACCACCTCCTGGTCTCAATTGCTTTGGCCAAGGCGGTGTATTCTCTTTCGGCATTATTAGGATTCTAAATTTACCATTTTCACTAATATAATTGTCTACAGCATATACCTCACCCGTATAGGTTCCGTAGCTAACATTTGGCCAACCAGAGAAAATAATTGCTGGCCAACCATCAAATTGAAGCATGACTTCATTCCCTCTTTTCACAAGAGGCAGGTCGATTGGATTAACATACATTTCGACCATTAAATCAAATTTATTCGGCATTATCGTCACCAAAGGGTCACCTTCTTTTATGGTTTCACCAATTCCTATCATCATGGACTTAGTGACATATCCATCTTGTGGAGCTGTTATGAAATAGTTACCCAGCCTATATTTATAGTTTGCATATTGATTTTTCAATTTTGTAACCGTTGCCTCAGCATCGAATTTATCAGAAAAAGCAGACGATTTATCTGAAACGGCTTTTGCAACACTATTTTGATAATCCATGCGAATAGATGAATATTCAACCTTGGCATTAATCATATCATTTTTGCTGCTCATCCATTTATTTAGAGCTTCAACTTCATAGGCTTGTGCCTGTTGCAATTTCAAATTACGTGCTTCAAAGTCAGTTAACGATTTTAGTCCTTTTTTATAAAGTTCCTCCATACGCTTGTATTGCTCCTTGGCAATTTTTGTGTTTACAACGGCTGCTTGGTGCGCATTACTATCAATTTCACTTTTCAATTTAGCCTGATTGAATTTTAAGGTAGCTTGTTGAAGTTTTAAACCAAGCTGTTCATTTAAGGCACCTATTTGATTGTTTAGCGCTTTA
>JAHEMP010000233.1 GCA_024643585.1 Crocinitomicaceae bacterium
GTCCACATTGGATCTTCCGAATTAAACAGCGAAAACATAAAAAACATCAAAGAAGACCTCTACATAAATGAGGCATTTTATATTCTTAAAGATTTAATCCAAACTCAAAATAAGTAAACTATGAAACAATTAACTATTCTATTTTTTGCCTTTACCATTCTATTTCAGTTCAATACTACCCAAGCGCAAACTCAAAGTCCGAGTTTAGCTTATATGGAAGATTTGACTTCAGATTTCAAGGCAGTCAAAGACGAAACGTATCAATATTTGAAAGCAATAACGAGAGGTAAAGGTGCTCGAAAAGTAGAATCGAAGCGTCAAGCATTGATTTCTCAATTGAAAAATGCAAAAACACAAGCGAGTAAGAAAAAAGATTTCAATGGCGATGCTTCATTGAAAGAAAGCGTTGAAAATTATTTCAATATTGGGTACATTGTTTTAAAGGAAGATTTTGACAAAATCCTTGACATGGAAGATATTTCTGAGCAATCCTATGATGCAATGGAAGCCTATATGTTGGCGAAAGAAAAAGCGAACGAAAAATTAGACGAAGCCTCAGATGCTGTGCAAGAATCGCAAAAAGTATTTTGTGCAAACAACAATATTACTTTGCTTGAAGCTGAGGATGACAAACAATCGTTGCGCATGAAAAGAGCGAGCAATACACTATCCTACTACAACGACATGTACCTTGTTTTCTTTAAAGTTTACAAGCAAGAAGCTTATGTTTTGGATGCCCTGCAACGAAATGACATTTCTGGTTTTGATCAAAACAACAAGTCTTTAGAAAATGAATCCAAAGTAGCTTTGGAAAAATTAAGCACAATGGAAGCCTACGAAGGTGATAAAAGTTTAATCGATGCTGCTACAGAAGTTATTACCTTTTATATGCGCGAATCAACAAAAGACTTTGCGACCATAACTGACTTTTATGCTAAGAAGGATGCCTACGAGAAAATTTCAAAAAATTTCGAAACCATCAGTAAAAAGGATAGAACTCAAGCTGATATTGATGAAATTAACAACGCTGGAAAAGAATACAACGAGGCTGTGAACAAATTCAAGAAAACAAATGAAATTGTCAACAAAGAACGAAATGCATTTTTGAATCAATGGAACAAAAAGGTTGATAGTTTCATTGAAAAGCACGGAAATTAAGTAATCGTCTAGGACGAAATTAGAATAGAGTTTATGCATGATATTGCTGTACTGAGCAGTTTGCCCAGACGAAAACAACAATCCTTTGTGTAAACTCTATTTTTTTTGGCACGAAACCTGCGTACAGGTCTTTTATCTTTGACTAAAATTGATAGGATAAACCTTATGAAACCATTCGTATTTCTCATTGGTCTTTTTACAGTTCTTACAGCATTTTCTCAAGAAGAAGAATTGTTTCAAGTCTCTCCACATTGGAAAGTAGGGGATGCTAAAAAAGTACATACGGAAATATCCACCAAGGTAATCTACGACGATAGTTTGGTCTCTAACATAAGAACGGTTTATGATTTTAAGGTGAAAGTGGCCGCCGTGGGCAAAAGTTTTTCGTTGAACTTTCAAAGTTCTGATAAACTCCTAAGCGTAATCAGTCATTCAAAAGACGACCCGAAATCGCCGGCATTTAAAAAAATAAATAATTTATTGGTTGACGCTGAAATCCAAATAGGCGAATCTGAATTTAGAATAGAGGTCGACAAAGCCAATGGAACAGCATTGGAAATTAAAAACGGTCTTGAAATTGCGCGAAAAATAAAATTCAACTGTTTGAAAGAATTGCGCGAATGGTGTGCCAAGGAGAGTATAGCTGAAAGCGAGCAGCGCCTTATTCAAGTGGAATTGAGTAAGCGGTTCGATGAAATGTATCCTAAAATAGAACGGCAAATTTTGAACAAAGTAAGTTCTGTTTTTTCAGCTTACAATGTTTCATTTCCGATGAATACCAGCATTACGCAAAATGTAATGACGCATGATTTAACCGCAGCCAGCAAGAGCGACACTCTTTTTCCTGCCGTTATGAAAATGGAGACGATCGAGGTGAATGACAAAATGATTGTGAAAACGAGTTTGGAATACGACAAGGCGTTTTTGCTTCAACAATTGAAAAAATCCTACGACAAATTAGAGAAGGTAGAACCCAACGATGTCTCTATTATTGAGAAGGAGGAAATTATCTTCGATCTCAATTCCACGTGGCTAGTTCAGCACACCACCAACATGCATTTTCAAATTCCAGGCATGAAAACCTTGACGAAGTCAGTGGTCACTATCCTATAAAAAATCAAAAAACCTGAAAGCAATGCTCCCAGGTTTTAAAAAGAAAGGTTAGTTTATTTAGGCCTGTCCTGTTTGAGCTGCTCGGCTCTGGTATTTGTTGATCCATTCGCGCTCCGCTCTGTTTTTGTTGCTTTTGTGTTTCCCACGAAACAACATGTACAAGTTGAAGAAGACCATGGCCCCAAGAAACATTGCCAAGAAACCAATTTTGTAACTAAGGACTTCGAAAACATCAATTTGAGTGAAGTTTCTATAATGGCTAATGCGCATGTAGAACAAGGCAAATCCAAGGTTAATGAGATAGAAACCTACTTCGTAGAGATGGTTTGTGCTTTTGGCAATGTCGACCTTTTGATTGAAAATTTCGAGCATGAAGGTGTAGGCGTTTCGGAAGAAAATTCGAGCGACAAAAAATGTGAGTACCAAAGCAATTGGTAAATAAACACAATAAACGAAAATGATGTAGTTGTTCATGATTTCTAAGATTTAATGATTAAAAAATTGAATGATTTTGTGCTTCCTTTTACTCAAGAGTTGAAGCGTTAGTATATTGTTTATATGCAGTGAGCCAAGTAGAAAAAGTACCAATCCGATGCGAACGGAAAGCTTCTCGATGAGTTCAATTAGTGAATTGATTTCACCGATGTTTATTAAGGTAATGGAGATGTATCCCATGTTGAACAAATAATACAAAACCAGGAGAATGTTATTGATGGTTTGTGTAAATCCTTCGTGTTCAAATAAATCCAAGATAAGATAGTATCCTTTTCTGTGTAAGTCGCGCCCTACAAAGAAAGTAACGGCTAATCCTATGATCAGGTAGACAATGTATCCGTATAGTTTAAAGTTATTCATCTTTCTGTATTTTCAATTATTATTGAAAGTTTGATTTAAAAAAACACTACATCATTTTAAGTAGCGTTTTGTAGAACCAATTCTCATCTGATTTTTCAAATTTCTCTAACATTTTATCCACTTTGATACTGAAATCTTGTATATCATTTACACGTTTCAGCATTTCGGCATGTGCGCTATCTTTAGGCATTTCTGTTCTCAATTCAGCAAGAGCAGAGATAACAGGCTCCAATTCTCGCTGTCTTCTTTGTTTCGCAATTTGTCGCGCGATTACCCAAATATCTTTTTTTGCGCTGTAAAAATCGCGGCGATCTCCTGAAACCATTTCTTTGGTCACCAATCCCCAATCCACCAATGCGCGTGCATTCATATTTGCGTTTCCACGAGAAATTTGAAGCGAGTCCATCATTTCTTCCGTGCTCAAAGCTCTTTCAGAAATCAACAACAAGGCATGTACTTGCGCCATCGTTTTGTTGATGCCCCAATTGTTACCTAGAGTTCCCCAGGTTTGTACAAATTTTTGTTGTGTTTCTGTTAAATTCATGTGACAAATATATACAATCTTTTTAAACTTTCAATTATTTCTGAAAGAAAAATAATATTTATTTGATATTTCCTAGTCTCAATTGTTAATTCAGTAACCTACTTTCCCTAGTACACGCACGAATAAACTTATGTTAAAAAAACGATGCAGATTGACCATTCAGTTAATAAAAATCAAACATTGGGACCATTATTTTCGATTTCCTTAACTTTGTGGTCTACAAAACAAATTTTATGAAGACGAATACAATTATTGCAATTTTTCTATCTCTGGTATGCGCATTATCATTAGGTGCTCAAAATGCGATAAATTTCGACGGTATCAATGATTATATTTCAACCAATGTTACTGGCGTATCAGGCACAGGAGCTAGAACAATTGAGGCTAGAATAAGAACAACAGCCAATTCATTGCCGCCAGCAAATGGAGGAACAGGACAGAAAGTTATTGTGGATTGGGGAGGATCAGCCAATGGTCAACGATTTACTTTCAACTTACTATGGAGCAACGCAATCCGTCTGGAAGTTGCTGGAA
>JAHEMP010000234.1 GCA_024643585.1 Crocinitomicaceae bacterium
AATGTAAAAGTCTCCTTGTTTCTTAATGTCAACATCATTCCAAATTTGATTTTGAGCATAATTGATTCGTCTTGAATATTCATTAATAGACGCTTCACTTTTGTTCTTGGGCAATATATATTCGAACTCAAGATCTTTATATCCTTTCAATTCTGGGTAATCTTTAGGGTCAAAATCGATTATCAATTTTCTTGCATTTTCAGTAGGAATCATAGATTCAGCGACTTCCATCCTTTGCTTTTCTTTGATATTGAGGATTTGATTTTCGCATTTTTCAACTACAATTTCTTGAGTTTCAATTTTTTTATCAATCAGATTCAATTGATTTTGATTTGTTGATCCTGAGCTTATTACGCAAGGGGTCTCTTCCCATTGTTTTTTATCTTCATTTAATTTCCAAAATTTAAAACCTTCAGGAGACTGACTAAGTGTAAGATTAACCTCCATTGGTTTATTTTCGGTTAAAAGCACGGGGATTCCATCTTTTTCTCCTCGAATCTCAATCATTCCAGCCGATTCGAAAGAAGTGTTATTTTCAAAATCCATTGGAATTCCTGCTAGAAATGCACTTGATTTATCTCTAAATTCTCTGATTTTAATTTGAACAGGCTCCCCGGTAGCACTTTTTAATGAATACCGAGGTATTTTCACTCTGGTTCCGCTTTCAAGATTGATTTCAATTCCCTTTTCCGGATAAACATTGAAAGTCTGAAAATTAACATTTTTCTCATAAATTGGAGGGTCAATACATGGAGTGTCATCGGGTAATGTATTTGTCGCAATTGGTAAAGGAATTAAGGTATTTGTTTTATCATACGCGTTTACTTGTAATTGAAATGTTATAACTAGAATACTTGCCAAACTGGCCAACCCAACTGGCCCATAAAACCAAGGGTTCTTCCAAATGGGAGGTTTTAAGGTTTGATAGCCCTCCAGGACTTTTTTATAATCCTGTTTGGCTCTGATGTATTCACCGTTTAATTTGTCACGATCGAGATTGAATTTTGTCTTCATGCTCATTTTTTATCAAATAAAATGTTTCTTCAGTTTTTCCAAGGCTCTAAAGCATTTCACTTTTGCGTTGTTTTCGGTTAATTCCAGTATTTCGCCAATTTCTTTAAATGCACGTTTTTCAAAAAATCGCATTTCTATTAATTGCAAATCATTTTCATTTAACTTCTTTAAAACTTCGAAGAGTTTTTTTCTGTTTAATTCATTTTGTTCTTCGTCCATTTCTTCCACCATCTCCGTTAGGTTAAGGGTTTCCAAATTGACAGTTCTAATTGCTTTTCTATCTCGAAAAGCTTGGTAGAGCTCACTTTTTGCAATACGATAGAGCCATGATGATAATGGAACTCCTCTGTATTCAAATTTCTTGATGTTTTTCAAGGCCTTCATGAATACTTGCGAAGTAACATCAAAAGCAAGATCTTGATCATCCATCCTTTGATAGACGTATCTAAAAATTTGCTCATGGTACTTTTCGTACAGCGGACCGAACTTCTCCGGGTCTTTCTGTGCTCTCCGAATCCAGCCTAGTTCCTCCTCTAACTTGGCTGAAGTCTGGTGATACAATGGGTTCACTGACATACTAATAGGGTTTTTATTCAAGCAATAAAAGGGTATTTATCCCTTTCTGAAAACTAAAACGAATATTCATTAATTCGTTACACAATCAACGCATATTAATTCGAAATATTGTGAGCGCACAATAGCCGAGCAATAAAAATCCTAACAAAAATTGATTTTAATAAATTGATATACAATTACTTAGATAGTACTTGTTTGTAGATTCTTTCGTACAACGGTAAAACCTTTTCTAAACTGAAGTCCTTTGCTCTGTTCAGAGCATTCATTTTAAATTTAGATAAAAGCGAATCTGACTCTAAAAGTTTGATTGCATTTTGGGCCATATCGCTAACATCACCAACATTTGATAGAAAACCAGTAACACCGTGCACGTTAACTTCAGGTATTCCGCCGGTATTGGATGATATAACTGGCACTGACATGGCCATAGCTTCTAATGCGGCTAAACCAAAGCTTTCCGTTTCTGAAGGCAGTAAAAATAAATCTGAAATTCCTAGGACATGAGCGGTATCCCTAACTTTTCCAATCATAATAACCCTATCGCACAGGTTTAATTGTCGGCACAACGAATCCAAATTAGCTCTTTCAGGACCATCTCCAACTAAAAGTAATTTTGAAGGTATTTTTTTGTTGACTTCATTAAAAATCAGCAAAACATCTTCAACTCTCTTTACTTTTCGAAAATTGGAAATATGACAAAGAACTGGTTCGTTATCTAAAGCATATCGTTGTCTAATTAATTGTACTTGATTTGCATCTTCATCCATTATTTGAATGAAATTGGGCACGACGTGAACCTCTGTTTTAGTTTTGAAATGTTCTAAGGTGTCTTTTTTTAAGCTTTCAGAAACAGCGGTAACCGCATCGCTCTGATTTAGACAAAAGGTAATAACAGGCTCGAAAGAAGGGTCTTTGCCTACAAGGGTAATATCCGTTCCATGTAGCGTTGTCACGTAGGGTATTTTGATTCCTTGCGAGAGGAGTATTTGTTTTGCCATAAATGCTGCAGAAGCATGAGGGATTGCATAATGAACATGCAGTAGGTCAAGTTTTTCATACTTAACTACATCCACCATTTTGCTTGCCAATTCAGTTTCATAAGGCTGGTATTCAAACAGAGGATAATCTGATACGGCTACTTCATGATAGAATATGTTCTCTCTAAAACTCCCAAGTCTGACTGGCTGTGAATACGTAATAAAATGGATCTCATGTCCCTTTTTTGCTAAAGCCTTACCTAATTCTGTTGCAACAACACCCGACCCTCCAAAAGTCGGGTATAATACTATTCCTATTTTCATCTTATCCATTTGTCAGATTAGTCGTAAATTCAATTTATACCTTACCCTATAAAGTTAAAGTAGGATGCACTTTGCACGGCTTCATATATTTTTGTTTGTATCCTAGTGCGAATGTTCATTTTAACAATTTTCCAATTTTCCGCACTTGGGTATACCCTATTTGAAAGAAAAACATAATTAATTTTATATTTAGGATCAGCCCAAGTCAAGGTGCCTGTAAATCCTGAGTGCCCAAAACTCAAGGGAGATGCTAAAGGGCAAGCTGTAGCTTCAGTTCCGTTTAAGTTTGGTTTGTCAAATCCTGCCCCTCTCCTATTGTTATTATTTGGGAATTGTACGGATGTATAGTCAAAAATCGTTTCCTTCTTCAATATCGTTTTCCCACCATAATACCCACCGTTTAAAATCATTTGCATTAAAATTGCAAGATCATTGGCGGTTGAAAAAATCCCTGCATGTCCACCTACTCCACCTAACATCGCAGCGCCTGGATCATGAACGTACCCTTGTAAAATTTGTTTTCTGAATTCTTTGTCATCTTCAGTCGGTGCAATTCTTGAAATGTCAAATTTTGAGTATGGATTGAACATCATTGTTTGCAATCCTAATTTGCTGTAAATTGAGTCTTGAACATATTTTTCAAGGGATTCTTTCGTAACTTTTTCAATAATTTTCTTTACAAAATAATAGCCTAAGTCTGAATAAAGATAGGTCTTCGATTTTAAGTGAGTGGTAAGAATACGTTGGTAAATAGTATCCGGATAAGAATTTTTTATCCATAAATCTTTTGCGACAGGTATTTGAAAATCGTTGTTTTTCGATTTCGAATAAAAAGTCGAGCTCGGTTTACCATTGGATAAAGTTTTAATATAAAAAGGAATCCAAGCGGTTAATCCGGCTTGATGAGCCATCATATCCCGCAAATTTATATTGGCAAACTCTGTATTGTCAACTAATTCGGGTAAATAATCACCCAAGGTTTTGTTCAATGAAAATAACCCATCACTTTCCAATTTCATTAAAGAAGCTGTTGAGGCTGCAATTTTTGTTATTGAGGCGATATCGTAAATTGTTTGTTGGTTTATTTTCGTTGTCCTAGAATAATCTTGAAATCCAAATGCCTTTTCATATATAATTTTGCCTTCAACACCAACTAGGACTTGACATCCTGGAAACGCTTTTGCTTCAATTCCTTCGTTAACTATTTTGTCGATTTCAAGTAGTTTTGACTTTTTAATACCCACGTACTCTGGAGAAATATATAGCAATCGATTGAGTGATTCGTATTCTAA
>JAHEMP010000023.1 GCA_024643585.1 Crocinitomicaceae bacterium
AACAGCAAGAACAAGGACAGTAAAATTAAAGTGATAACAGAATAAACGAATGCTTATAAAGAAAAAGGGGCTAAAATTTTAGCCCCTTTTTTTATTTAGTTTTTAACCACTTTTGTATGTGAGGTTTTGTTTCCATCGCTTACTGAAACGATGTAAATACCTCTTGGCAACTCTGAAATGTCCATTTTGCCATTGTAAATTCCTGACTCAGAGTCAAAAGATTGAGTTCTAACTATTTTGCCAAGGTTATCGATTAAGCTCACTTGAACATTTTTATCAAAGTTTCTAATTGAAATGTTCAACTCATTTTGAGCTGGGTTTGGATAAATATTTAACTCAGGGATGTCATTTATTTCCTCATAAGACAGTGGGAAATTCACGGTAAAGTTAAAATTGATATCATTTCCAAAATCACCATTGAATGATTTTACAATGAGTCCGCCTACTTCTTTGAATCGAGTATATCCATTTCCATCATTATTTGCCCAAAATGCAATACCATCATCGTCTAAATCCAAAACTTGATAGTTGTAACATCCCATCGGCAATTCTACAGTGTCTTTATACGTTGTATTCGCACTCATTCCACTGCGTGAAACAATGACGTTGCCTTGTTCATCGGTTAGCTTATAACTATTCTCTCCTGGATATAAATTCGTTTTAAACTCAATAATTATATTCGAAGGCATGACCTCAGGAATAGTGAAATTCGTTTGAAGATGGTCATTCAGCGTGTAAACATCTGTTCCTGAATTTGGATTTTTAATCTCTGCATGGAAAATATTGTTTGCTGGCAAAAGTGTTGACCACAAAGCATAAGACGAAGGTAATTCTACCTCCTCAGTCAATCCACTTGCCAAATTCCCTGTCCAATTGTACACTTGCGGATTTGAGGAAGAGTTCACCCAATAATTGATGGTAGCTGAGGTCAGTGCAGTTGATCCTGTGTTCATTATCTTCACTTTTGGCGTATGGCAAATTGAGTTGAAACGTGTAAACTCAACCTGACTTGTTGGCTGGCTTATTTCAACGATTGTTGCATCCAATGTTTTATTAATGGATCCATATGTCACCAACTGATTACTTACAATATAATTGGAAGTCCCTGAAGCTGTTGAAACCCCATAATCTAAATTAACGGTTGAACCTGCAGTAACCATTGACGTAATGTCACTCTCCTGCACATCCGTTGCCATACCTGGGCACCACCCTGCTCTGTCATAAATCCAAGTTCCACCTTGAGGATATACAGGATTTTCAGCACATTCTTTCCAAACATTCCAAGAGAATTCTGTAGAACCTCCATTTACATTCAAGAAATGTTGTCTCGGAATAAATTCTCCCTCCTGGCCGTGACCAGAGATAGATGTTCTTACTTTAAATTTATTTCCTGTAGCCAACGTTGGTACGTCAATTGGCTGAAAATATTGATCGCTTAGTATGGTTGTGTAACCTCTTGATTCTGTTCTCCACACCTCTTGTATGTCCAAAACATCTCTATATGGTGTTCCAACAATAAAGAGGAATTTTATATCCATGTCTTCTTGCCATTGACCACCTCGCTCCATTGTAATCCTTTTGTTTCCTTTCAATATTGGTGTGTAATCCGTCATGTCAAAGGTCCAAGTTTTACCGGTCGGCCCCATGTTCAAATTGATACCGTAAGGCGTTACGAAAGACATGATTTCAAACTTCATTGGCCAGCGTTGGTAATAATTCAATTGGGTAATATTAATTGTCCCCTGAGGAGTTACAGGTGTTGAGTCCACCAAAACACCCGCTAAATTATATTCGTAATTATAGGTTGCAGCCCATAAACTTTGTGTCTGTCCAGGGACAATTATGTCACTGAAAACTGTCCCCGCTTGAGAATTTATTGTGTTTGGAGTGACTTGATAAGGAAAATTGAAAACCGTGTCATTAACGATTGTTGGGGTAACCGTTAAATTGTATGTTCCTTGAACAAATGTCACATTTGGTCTTATAGTTGTTTCAACGAAGTCTTTAAATAATTTATCTCCCCGAACATAATCCCATTGAAACCCATTTACTCCCGTCATGTTATTGTTATTTGGAGAACCATCGATGACTGTATTTCCAGTATTTTGATTAAGAGTATAATATGCTTGTAGATTGGAATAGTTTGGATGAGATGCGTCCAATTTTCTTCGATTCCAACTTGTTAAAGTAGCCGGTGCAATATTTTCATTCCAAATACGGACTTCGTCTATTTCACCAATCCAATATCGATTGTTTACTCCTCTACTGATTCTCACCTTAAATGCGGAACCTGTATTTATCGCCAAAGCTGAAGTGCTGCTAATTGATTCTTGTATCCCATCTACAAAAAACTGAATGGTATTTGTATTTCCACCGGGATAGCGCATAACAACATGATGCCAATTTCCGTCTCTTAAGTCACTTAATGCAACAATATATCCACCATTGACTTCCAAGCGAAGTCGGCCAGAATTATCCAAGCGAAAAACCCATTTTTGGCCAGAAATATCCGAACCCCAAGAAACGATTTCTTTATCGCCTACTGTTGTTTTTATCCATGCTTCAATGGTACGTGGTGTTGTTCCAGAAACACCAGTATAGTTGTTGGCTTCAAAATAATTTGTACCATTAAAAAGGGGGAAATGATCTCCGGAAGTAGTCAGCCCCTTTACAGTAATAGCATCATGACTCTGTATCGACAATGCCGTTCCAAAATCTCCATTGTTGAATGAAATCTCGATAATCACATTTGAGACACCATCCCAATTAAAAGCTTGGTAGAATTGAAGTCTATTCGTTCCAGGAACAAAAGAAGTGTTTTGGAAAAATACATTTGTCCAACCTGAAAGTTCGGGAGATGCGCCACTTAAAAATGAGCTAGTTGTATGTTTAATATTTACTCTAAGAAAATCAGATGTAACTGACCCATTTAATATGTTTAGAATCATTCCATCCAGGTTTCCTGCTACTACACCGGATCCCAACAATTCTGTCGCAGTAAACAAGTACTGACTTTTTCCTGCAAATTCTTGATTGTTTATGGTATTAATATTTGTAAGATTTCCTGTTCCAATCGTACTTTGAACCTCTGATGCAATTGAATTTAAAATTACATTTTGCTGTAGGTATGGATAAGTCGAAAAGGTTGGTTGGTTTGTATAACTCAATGAACTACCTGTATAATTTGGTATCACATGTGAATTGGTTTTGCTAGCCAGTGAATCCACTCTTGAAGAATCGTGCACGTATGTATTACAACTATAATCCCATTCGCCACAACCTAAATTCGTGTTGCTTCCTGTCGACACAGCGCCGTTTTTACAACGCATGTTGTACTGCATTAAAATCTTCTCAAACTGCAAGCCCGGAATATTTGGGAAAGAAACCACTGTATCCCGAATTCCTGAACCGTAGGTCATATTATAGTTGAAAGAGTTAACGACAATTGTATCTCCTGGGTTTTGCCCAAAAGAATAATTTGCCATAAATAGAAGAATAGGGATGACAAGTGCTAGTTTTAGATTTTTCATTATCAACAATCTTATTTTAAACATGTTTTTGAGTTCTATTTTTTACAGATGCGACAACTCACCTGTCTGAAAAAACAAATATAGGACATTGATAAAAGATTCCACACATTTGTTCAATTATTCACTAATATTCTGCCTTTGAGAATGAATTTTTCTTTCTTCAATAAAAGTCGGTACTTTTGCAAACACAATGGTAAAAATCCGTGATATAGAATTGGGTGAATTTCCTCTGTTGCTTGCGCCAATGGAAGATGTTAGTGATCCGCCTTTCCGTGCTTTGTGCAAAAAACATGGGGCTGATTTGATGTACACTGAATTTATTTCTTCGGAAGGCTTGATTCGCGATGCGGCGAAGTCTGTGATGAAAATGGACATTTATGAATATGAACGTCCGGTAGGTATTCAAATTTTTGGATATGACATCGACAGCATGACGCAGGCGACCAAAATAATCGAAAAAACCAATCCGGATATCATCGACATCAACTACGGTTGCCCAGTGAAAAAAGTGGCCTGCAAAGGTGCGGGAGCTGGAATTTTACAGGACATTCCAAAGATGGTGCGCATGACCGAGGCAATTGTGAAAGCTACCAATCTGCCAGTTACCGTAAAAACACGTTTAGGCTGGGACGAAGAAACCAAGTTTGTCGTTGAAACCGCTGAAAGACTGCAAGATGTTGGGATAGAAGCAATTTCCATTCATGGCCGTACCAGAAAACAGATGTACAAAGGTGATGCCGACTGGCAACTCATTGGGGAAGTGAAAAATAATCCTCGGATGAAAATACCTGTTTTTGGTAACGGTGACATCGACTCCCCTGAAAAAGTGATTGATTATCGTCAAAAATATGGCGTAGACGGTGTGATGATCGGTCGCGCCAGTATTGGATATCCATGGGTTTTCAACGAAATCAAACACTTCATGAAAACCGGTCAGCATTTAGCTCCTCCTGGCGTAAAAGAAAGAGTAGAAATCACCAAACAACACTTGCAAATGAGTGTGGATTGGAAAGGTGAAATTCTGGGTGTAGCCGAAATGAAACGACACTATTCGAATTATTTTAAAGGTATAGCCCATTTCAAGGAGTACAGAACCAAATTGGTCACTTCGTTTGATTTACAAGAAATTCTTGATACCCTTGACCATATAGAAGCGAATTCTGAGCAATTTGAATTGGTAATTTAATTTCTACAGCTCCTCTTTTTAGTTTTTACCTATCTTTAGACTTTAAATTTTAAAGTCAAAAAATGCAACGATATCAAAGCTATGCGCTAGGTCAATGGATCGACGGTGAAGGGGTAGAAACTAATCTTTACAACGCAATTACAGGTGAACATTTTGGTGAAACGTCTAGCATAGGTCTAGATTACAAGGCCATGATGGAGTATGCTGTAAAAACTGGTGGGTACGCTTTGCGGAAAATGACATTCCAAGAAAGAGGAAGAATGCTTAAAGCATTGGCCTTATTTCTAATGGAAAAGAAAAACAAGTATTACCAAGTAAGTGCCTGGTCAGGAGCGACTAAAGTCGATTCTTGGATTGATATTGAAGGTGGAATTGGAAACCTTTTTGCGAATGCCTCTCTACGAAGACAATTTCCGGATTTACCGTATTACGTGGATGGCGTAGCGGCTCCATTGTCGAAAGAAGGATCCTTTATCGGTCACCATATTATGGTTCCCAAAGAAGGAGTTGCCATTCACATCAACGCCTTTAACTTCCCTATATGGGGAATGCTGGAGAAAATCGCTGTGAACCTAATGGCTGGCGTCCCAACTATCGTTAAACCATCCGAATTCACTTGTTATTTAACTGAAGTGATGGTGAGAGACATTGTTGCTTCGAAAATTTTACCTGAAGGATCCTTACAATTGGTTTGTGGATTAGGTCGTGGGATATTGGATTTCGTCGATTCTCAAGATGTAGTGACTTTCACGGGAAGCGCCGCAACTGGTAGAAAATTAAAGTCCTTGCCTCAATTTGTTCAAAATAGTGTGCCTTTTAATCTAGAAGCGGATTCTTTAAATGCATCAGTTTTAGGGAAACATGCGGCACCAGGTACTGTTGAGTTCGATCTTTTCATTAAAGAAACTACCAAAGAAATAACAGTAAAAGCTGGACAGAAATGTACGGCTGTAAGAAGAATTATTGTACCCGAAGACTGGATTGACGAGGTGGAAAAGGGTATTTCTGCACGACTGGCTTCCACAAAAATTGGAGATCCGAGTCAAGAAGGTGTAAGAATGGGGGCTTTAGCCACAAGAACGCAAGTTGAACGTGTAACTGAATCTGTCGATAGATTAAAGCAATCTCAAGAAATTGTATTTGGTGACTTGGAAAATTTTGAAGTTTTTGGTGCTGATAAAAATAAAGGAGCTTTCTTCTCTCCTATCTTATTTCGTAACAATGATCCATTTAACAAAACGGACTGTCATGATATTGAGGCCTTTGGACCCGTTTCTACAATAATGCCCTATAAGAATATTGAAGATGCAATTACTTTAGCCAAAATGGGCAAAGGTTCGTTGGTGTCTTCTATTGTTACGCCAAACGACAACGAAGCCAGAGAATTTGTCGTGGGTGCTGCGAGTATGCACGGTAGGATTTTGGTTTTAAATGAAGCATGTGCCAAAGAAAGCACAGGTCACGGTTCTCCAATGCCCTTGCTAACCCACGGTGGACCAGGAAGAGCAGGTGGTGGTGAAGAAATGGGAGGAAAACGCGGTATAATGCATTATTTGCAAAGAACGGCAATACAAGGTCACCCAACCACGATAACACATATAACTGAGCAATTTCAAGTCGGTGCAGAAATGCCAGAAGCAAATCCTCATGTATTTAGAAAACATTTTGAAGAATTGGTTATTGGTGAGACGGTTTTTACCCATAAACATACCGTAACAGATGCTGATATTGTCAATTTTGCAAATGTTTCTGGCGACAATTTCTATGCCCACATGGATGCTACTTCGTTGGAAGGAACAATCTTCGAAGGTCGCGTGGCACATGGCTATTTCATATTATCCAAAGCCGCTGGTTTGTTCGTTGACCCAAAGAAAGGACCTGTATTGTTGAATTATGGTTTGGATGAAGCACGATTTGTTAAACCCGTATATCCTGGGGCGACTATTGGTGTTCGGTTTACGGTGAAAGAAAAAATTGACCAAGAAAAGAAGAGCGAAGATGATATTGCAAAAGGAATTGTTAAATTCTTAGTGGATGTTTATGACGAAACTGGTGAAACTGTGGCGCTGGCAACTATTTTAACAATGGTCAAAAAAATCAATCAAGAATAAGTCGATAAATGATTCGTGAGCTACTAATTATTGCATTTTGTCTAGCATTTTCAGGCGAAATGGTTGTGGCTCAAAATTATAATACCTACTGGAATTACGATATTTCAGATGGCTTGCCTACGAATTCCATTTATCATCTTATGGAAGATTCGAAAGGGAAAATTTGGTTTGGATCTGATTTTGGTGTAACCTGTTTTGATGGACAAACTTTCAAAACTTATACCACAGATGATGGATTAGAAGACAATACGGTATTAAGATGTTTCGAAGATAGGAGCGGTAAAATCTGGTTCCACCACAACAATAGATTGCCAAGCTTTTTTGAAAACGGAAAGATTCATAAATTAAAATCCAACTATCATAAATTACTTGTTACCTCTTCGAGTAATTTTGGGCAACTGAGTAACGGCAATATCTATCTTGGTTGTTCAGAGGGTTTCCTTGAAATTGATGAAAAATTAAACCTAAAATTCATTCATGAGGAAGTCAAAAACGACTATTCGATTTTAGGTGTTAAGAATAACATATTGTATCTCACTGATCAGAATTTTGGAAATACAAAGAAAATTAAATCTATAAATCTTTTATCTACATTTCATTCTTTATCAAAACAACTCGCAAACATTGGTATACTTTTAATGCGCTCCATTGATTATGCATTGGCTCATTATACCCAAAAGTCAGCAAACGAATTATTCCCGAATGAATTGGTCGAACTTAATTCACAAACATATTATTTTGTAGCTGAAAAGGGAAATAATCTATTTTACACTACCTCAGATGGAATTTACATTTTCATAAAAAAGCATGGGAAATATGAATTAGCTAGGCATATCCTCAAAAACCAAAAAATAGTGTCTTTGGTATTTGATAAACAAGGAAACATGTGGGCTTCTTCTTTGGGAAATGGTTTGTTCTTTTTCCCAAGAAATGATGTCGTGCAGTTGATGAAAGAGGGTCAAAATAAAATCGTTTCCCAATACAGGCTTAATAATAAAGTCATTTATGGTTTTGAAAATGGAAATATCCTCTTTTCGGATGGAAAGATACTTCAGCCGTTTAAACCTCTAAATTCTCTCTACCCGAACAAAACTCCCGTTCATAATATATATTTCGAATCAAATGGCAACTATATCATTGATTTTGGTAACGAATTAATTTATCGTTTTGGTGAAAAAAAGCCTGTCAAAATTTTGAATGACATTTTCGCTTCGTATTCTACGATAATCGCATCTGATAGAAAAAACGCATACTTTACAGCCGCAAAAGGCATTCTCCATTTAGACCTTCAACGAAATATATATCAACTAAAACATTATGAAACTCTCGGAAGAACAAAAAAAATAGTCGAGTTCAAAAATGATATTTACATTGCCACACAAACTGGCTTGTATAAACTCTTAAACGATAAGCCAATACCAATTTTTTCAAAAATCCTTAAAGATGGTCGTGTAAATGACCTTTTGGTAGTGAATGGGAAACTAATAATCGCAACAGGAAATTCTGGTATTTGGCAATTCGACGGGAAAAATTTCAAAAATTTTTCTATAAAAAACGGACTCTTGAGTAATCATGTTACTTTTTTGAGGAGTACAACACGGAATACTATTTGGATCTCTACAAACCTTGGATTGCAAGAGATTCAATTGGGAGAAACAAGAATAAACGAAAAAAATAGGTATGATTTAACTACCAACCTTTTAACTTCAGAGATAGAAGATTTAGAAGACATTGGTGAATATTTACTTTTAACTACCGAATTATGTCTTTATTCCATTGAAAACAAATTAATAAAAAAACCAAGTAGACTGAATATTTATATTGAAGAATTTTTTGTCAATTCATCAAAAATTAATGAAACTTCCATTGAGGCAGAATACGGGGACAACATTAAAATAGTCACTTCCGTTCCCAACTTTTCCAAACATTCCACTGATTACTTTTACCGTATAAATGGAGGGCAATGGCTTAAAAACAATTCAGAAACTTTTTCGTTTTTGCAATTGAGTCCAGGAGACTATAAAGTTGATTTTTTCGCTAAATCAACTTTTTTCTTAGATAGTCGTTTGGTCAGTATTCATTTTAGAATTAAGGAAAAATGGTATCAAAATAAAGTATTGATACTTTTACTTTTATTATTTGCTTGCTTTATTATCGTCTACGTTTTTAGGTATAGGGCAATACGAATTTCTGAAAGAAAAAGAAATGAATTGAAAACAGAATTACTCTCTTTACAATCTCAAATGAATCCTCATTTCACCTTTAACAGCCTTAATTCCATACAAAGTTATTTAAGTACACATGGGGTGAGAGAGGCTCAAATATATCTATCTGATTTCGCGGGATTGATGAGGAGTATTCTTGATCAAGCCAAACTTCATCTTATTTCAATTGAAGAAGAAACTAACTTTCTTAAAAGTTATTTAAACCTAGAAAAAAGGCGTTTAGAGAATCAGTTTGACTACTCAATAATCATCGCTCCTGAAATCAATACTATTCATTGTGGGATACCTACATTGCTAATTCAACCATTTGTTGAAAATGCCATATGGCACGGAGTTGCATCTGCAGAATACAAAGGCCAAATACAAATTAATTTTAAAAAGGTAAATTCTACAATCGAATGTCAAATAGCAGACAATGGCATTGGTCTCAAAAAAGCGAAAGAAAATAAAAAATTCAGACCCTATCACAAATCTACAGGAATTGAAAATTGTAGAGAGCGTATTAGACTTTTTGAAGAAATTTATAGACAAAAAATAGATTTGAAAATTGAATCTGATGATACAATTAATTACGGCACAATAGTAACTCTAACTTTTCCAATTATTACTTTAACAAATTAATATGACCCAAATGAACAAACTGCATGTTATAATTTTGGATGACGAAAAATCAGCGTGCCAACTATTAAACTCCATGCTAGATCAATATTGCCCAAATGTGCATGTTGATTTGGTTACACAAGACCCTTTTTTGGCGCTTGAAAAAATAGAAGTGCTTGAGCCAGACATTTTGTTCCTTGATATTAATATGCCCAAAATGTCAGGTTTTGAATTTATTGATAAAATGAAGGATTTTAACGGCCATATTATTTTTACAACTGCCTACGATCAGTATGCGATACAGGCTTTTAAATATGCCGCTTTTGACTACTTGTTGAAACCGATTCATGTGGAACAGTTGGAAAATACGATTACACGATTGAACACGTTAAAAATTAAGAAAAACGAAACCAACAATGTCGATTTGCTTTTGGCTGCATTGAATCAAGACAAGTCAAAAAAATCGGAGGTTCTCGCCATTCATAATAATGGTGATTTACATTTTTTAAACAAAAATGAGGTTCACTATTTTGAAGCATCAAGTAATTACACAGTAATCAATTGTGGGGCAACCAAGCATTTGTGCTCAAAAACTCTGAAAGAATTTGAAAATTTGTTAGATGAAAGCTGCTTTATTCGTGTACACAAATCTTATATAGTAAATGTAAGTTACATTGACAAATACTCACCAAAGGACGGAGGAACCTTACATTTAAAATCAGGATTCGTGATTCCTTTTTCAAGAAGAAAACGTTATCTTCTCAATCAGTTTTCCATTTAATCAGCCATTCGACCGTTTGCTAATTATTTCTTTCAAAATTAACTTTAGCTAATTATTATCTGGGTAAGAACGTATCTTTGATTTATAGTTTTGACATTTAATTCAATTAAAGATAGTTCAATAACTTAAACCACTATTCTAAAGCCGTTCTTCTCGAGGAGCGGCTTTTTTTCTTCAATTTTAATCCCAAAAAATTATATGTATTAAAATTGGAAATAAACGAAAGGTTTACTTACATCCGAAATCGCTTGATACATGGCTAAAAGAATTATGGATACCGAGAAAACTTTCATTGGAATGGACAATTGTTCAAAACGATATTCCCAGGCTAATTTAATTTTTGCAGGAAGCCAATGCACAACAAAGCCGAGCACCATAACTACAAATATTGAATCATAGGTAGACAGTACTTTTAAAAATACGGGCCACGAAAAATCAAAATGATGAGCAATTTGATTCAACATTAAAAGTGGTTGCCCATCGTCTTCCAATCGGAACCAAATTCGGGTAAAGGTGATGAAGTTGAAAGTGATGAAGATTTTCCAAAAATGGGTAAATCGTCCTTTATTGTTCTCATATGGACTAATTTTTTTCCAATAATTATAAATTATCAAAGCCAAGCCATTCATCGCTCCCCAAATCACAAAGTTTTCGCTTGCACCATGCCACAAGCCACCCACAACCATTGTAATTAATAAATTCAAATCTCTGTGAATTAGCTTTTTGAAGTTCTTGACGAATAATACACCGTACACATACAGAATCATTAACCCAAGGTAGACGAAAATAAGCTCATACCATTTGGTAATTAGAATTAAGAAAACAAATACTATTGTAGATGCAATGTATGTTCCTATCCCACCTGTTCTATTGCCGCCAAGTGGTATATATAAATAATCTCGAAGCCAAGAACCTAATGATTTATGCCATCTCCTCCAAAAGTCGGCTACACTAACAGCTTTGTAAGGGGAATTAAAATTCTCAAGCAATTTGAATCCCATTAATCTTGAAATACCGATTGCCATGTCCGTGTATCCGGAAAAATCACCGTAAATCTGCAGGGAATAACCCCACATGGCCAATATGCTCACAAAACCTGGAAATGTTTCAGGTGCATCAGCCACCAAATCTATGAAGTGTATGGCTATGTAATCAGCCAATACGACCTTTTTTATTAAACCTTTTACTATTTGAACAATTGCCCACGAAAAATCTTTATTGTCGAGCTGATATGGCTGTTGAATTTGAGGAATGAAGTCTCTTGCTCTTACAATCGGTCCAGCTACCAATTGAGGGAAAAAAGTAACAAAGAAGGTGTAATCAAAAAAGCTCTTCACGGGTTCGATTTCTTTTCTATAAATATCCACTACATAAGATATACTTTGAAATGTGAAGAAAGAAACTCCGACAGGCAACAATATTCTCAAGGCGAAAGTTCCCTCTCCCCAAAAGCCATTCGCCCAATACGCGAAATAATTGATGACCTCGATATTCGTATGGAACAAGTCATTGTATGCGTCAGTAAAGAAATAAGCATACTTGAAATAACCCAAAATCAAAATATTGAAAATGGCTGAAAAGGTTATAATCCACTTTTTCCTCAGATTGGTTTCTGCAGAAAAAATCCACTTACCTAATAAGTAATTCACCACCAAACTCAATCCGAGTAGTAAAACAAAAAGCTGAGAAGATTTGTAATAAAAAAATAAACTAACTCCAGTTAAGAAGAAACTTCTAACCCAAAACTTCTCTTTAAATCTGGACAGCAAAAAAACAGCACCTAAAAACAGCATCCAACAATCATAGGCAGAGAGTTTAAGGATAAATTGATTTTCACTCAGTTTATATCCATAATATACAATTGCTGCCCCATTGACAAGGGTGAAAGCTGTCCATTTTTGCCAGGATTTTTCAAAATTTTCCTGAAAAATAAAATAATTCAATCCTATTAAGGTGAAAATGAAGGCTGTATCATAGTATTTGAAAAAGAAAAGCCCTGCTAAGATTGAAATAAAGAACGCTGCAAGTTTGACTTTTTTCGTTAGCTCTAAAACGGTGAAAATCAGAAAAACGACAATAAAAAATAGCCAAAAGTTCAATTGAGTAAAGCTCAAAGGATTCGCCGCATCAAAGTCGAACGAAAAAACGGAAGTTAAACGGTCAAAATTTCCCACAATCTAAGCTTTTTGAACTTTCAAATGTCCGTTTACCGAACTGAATCATGTATTTTTGAAATGCATCAAAGTATAAATCCCCTTTCAAATGATATCCTTCGGCAGTGAAATGAACCATGTCTGACCGCATTAATTTGCTTCTATACCATGTTTTGGAAGAACCCAACTCGCCCATTATCCCGTAAAAATCCCAAACTGGAACTTTATATTGAGCTGCTAATTCTCGAATAACCGTTCGCTCTCGGTCAATATTTCGATTTAAATATTTTCTATGGTAATAAGAATCATTCGGGACAGTCAATAAAATGGCGCATTTTGGGTTTGCTCTTAAAACAATCTGCATCATTTTTTCCAAATTACTTTTGTATACCTCAGGATAAAAATCATCATACGGTACGTTCCCGTCGTTCGTTCCAACCGAAAAAGCAAAAAGGTCAGGCGGCAATGTTTTAAGCTCCTGCTCAAAATTTTTGCAATCTAAATAAGTGTAGAGCCCAGCTCCATTAATTCCAATGGCGGTATATGAAATTCCTGGAGAATCATTTAGCAATTGAAAACCATAAATCTCAAAAGGTACAGCCTCCTGAACGCATCTTTCTATTTGTAAATCAAAGGAATCCAAAGGTTCCATAAAAACTATTTCTGTGTAACCCACGACACTATCCGTCGATTGCGTCCACCATAATATTTCATCAGCGCCCCAATTGAAATCAAATGGAAGATTTCCTTTGTTGTGAAAAATTCTGATTTTGGTAAACTTTGATACTACGTCTGTTTTGTCGTATTTAAAAGTCAAGTTGATGATTGAATCCGTGCTGGCTATTTTCGCTCCTAATAAGCCGAAACCTTCGCCCTTTTGACTAGAAATTACACTCCGGAAAGATTCCCATTGATTTGGTGATTTGAATTCATAATTCCAAGGATTGTTCGTTTTTGCCAAATCAAAAGGAAAAACCCATGCCCTCTCACCTGGCAATTTTGGCCAAGTTGTTTGCATTTTTTGTCGAACATCATGGGTGTAAATGTCGGCTTGTAAATGTGATCCTCCAATGTGGTAAAAATTCAATTTTTCTCCACTTTGACGAATCATGGATTCCATTTTATCGTATAAGTATTCCCAATTAGGGCTGTTTTCAGAGTAAAATTGAAAATAATTCTGATCAAAATTCACCATTGGATAGTCTGAAATCACACCAGAATCTAATCCAACAATTTTATCAGGGTGATAATTGCAAAGGGAATCTGGAATGAAAAAGTATTGTGCTTTTACGGAAGTATTAAAAAGCAAAAAACACAAAGTACCAACTATGCTTCCCTTTAAACTCATTCTTTCGTAAATTTTAAATATTCTGCCATCAAAGCGTCATAAAAAAGTTGAGAAGCTACACTCGCACCTTTGATACTAAAATGAATATAATCTGACCTTGCCAAGTCCTTTTCAACCCAACTAGGCATACTATTTATTCCACCCATAGCGTCGAATAAATCCCAGAACCCAGCATTCATCTCCAAACTTGCTTTTTTCATTTGACTAACGCAATACGGCAATAGTGGGTAGGTTTCGTATACTCCACCCGATAATTTGGACATATCACTTGGTCCAATAACCATAATTGCCAAATCTGGTTTCAATTTTCTTAATGTTCTTAATTGACCTTTAAAGTAGCTCGCGTAATTTCTTACTTGAGCGCTATCCTTCATAGCAGGCATTGAATTACCACCAAACTGCATGATCACCATTTCGACATTTAATTCTTTCATCATACTTGCAAAAGAAGTTTGATTTATTGCACCAAAAAACGTTCCACTTGATCCACGCATACCAATGTTATCAACTTGAAGACCATAGTCTCCTTCAAGAGAAAATCCATTGATATTTGGGCTTAACCTACTCGTGAATACGAAACGTAAACTACTTGGCGTTGAATTAAATTTTAACGTCAAGGTATGTGCTGCTCCATCAGTTAGAAGATCTTCTTCATGTATTATTGTTCCACTTTGGTATACTTTTACCTTACAAGGTTCAATGCAGCTATTGTAGAACATTTTTACATTGTTGTAGGTTTTTGCCCGGCTATAAGCCCCACTTCCGGGTCTAATTTCTATCCATCCCTCAACCTCATTAACAAAAGTGCTATCTAAAAATTCAGGGGTGAAACGTGCCGCCGAATTAAAAACACCGTACTTTCTATTGGAAAGTTTAGGTCCCCCAAAACACGTATAACGAATGAAATTGGAAGAATAACTTTGCTGGAATGCTAGGGTTGGATATACGTTCATGGCAGGAATCATTCCCGGACCATTTCCGCCAAATTGCTCTTGCATCCTTTGTCGGATAAACCCGGTCATCCTATCGCCTTCGATCTGAGAATCGCCGAAATGGAGCACATGAATTTTTTCTTTTTTACTTGATAAATTTTTCAATTTTTCGAAGAAATCATTCATGTATTTCGTAGATCCTCCTGTTTTTATAACCTCGGAGGCATTGTTAATTTCGTAGTTCCTTTTATTTGGCGCTCCAACATTTCCGTCAGAAGCATCTGTATGTTTTACATCCTTTTTCTCCTCGATTACTTGTGTGTTTACGCTTGCAACTATATTCGAAATATCCTTTTTCTTCTGTTTTTTTGGTGAAAACACTTCAGCCGAAGTCATAAATTTTAAATGAAACAACCCAAAGTCAATACCTTTCTTTGGGATAACTAAAGTTAGCAAGCCCAGTACGAGTGCCACCCCGCATAGGAACCCCAAAACTTGGTATATTTTAGTGTCTTTCATTTATTTAGGACAAAAATAGGAATGAGAATCATTCAAATGAATAAATTTCCATGTTTCTATTCACAATTCGAGGATGAATTACTTTTCTAACTGGAAATCATTCAATAGAATTTCGCAACAACGCAAGATTAAAGGTAAATAACACAGATTCACACGTGCAATAAAGGCAATTTGCTTAACTTTGCCGAGCAAAATAATATTTATGAGTTTATTGACAGTTGGAAGCGTTGCATTTGACGCTATTGAAACGCCTTTTGGGAAAACAGATAAAATAATTGGTGGTGCAGGTACATACATTGCATTATCAGCTTCTTTTTACGAGAAAAACCAAAGAATCGTGGCCGTTGTAGGTGAGGATTTTCCGAACGA
>JAHEMP010000235.1 GCA_024643585.1 Crocinitomicaceae bacterium
AACATGTATTGTATCTAATTCGGCATTAAGCCAATTTGCCCACTCTTTTGATGCGATGAAACAAATGAATCCTGCAATGGCAGGAATGGATTACAAGTCAAACGCTAATTTGATTCTTGCAGGGGGCGATTTAAAAAATGCCTTCGGACAAGATAGAAATCTAGGAATTATGGGGAATTATTCCATTTTTTTGGAAAAAAGCAAAATAGGAGTTGGTGTTAGTTCATTTAATTTAACAAGAAATTATAAAGAATATTATTTGTACAGTGACAATCTAACTCAATTGGGCTTGAATAAACAGTTTGCCCTGAAGAATAATTTAAGATTTTCGACTGGGCTTGGGGCCGGGCTGAAAACGGAAACCATTCGGTTGCGAGATTATGGAGAGGATTGGGTGAAATTTTCTCAATCTCAAGCCATTCAATTTGAATTGGGAACAGTTTTGCAAAGTGAAAGATTTCAAGTAGGGGTTAGTATCGGTTGCCAATTTGCTCTAACAGAAAACATTGAATATTTAAATGATTTGTTTTATAACTTTTCAGCCTCCTATACATTTGGAAGAGCAGATGGACTTCAGTTTACTCCCCATGCTTTGTTAAGCCAAATTGGACCAGCTTTTGGGGGAACTTTAAAATATAATTCAAAATATTTGCTTGGAGGGGGCGTTTCTAATCAAGGTTTCAAGAGCAGTTCAAATGGGACTCCATATGTAACCGCAGGCTATACCATTCGTGATAAATTTTCAATAAATTATTCATATAATTTTAAGGCAACGCATTATAAAGTTTTTACACCACATGCTATCATTTTGAGTCTAAAATTGGGCAAGAGATGAAACGAATTGGAAGTTTTTGCTTGCGGGTAAATGTCCTAAAACCTAATTTTTAAAATAAGGTTTTAACAGAAATTTGAAAAGGATAATAATTATAATTTCGAAACTATTGGTTACAAAAAAACCCTGTCAATATACTGACAGGGTTTTTTCGTGTTTGTTGTTTTATTTAACAATATTGTGCGTAAGCCTCTTGCAAGTTTTCTGCAATCATCGCTGCCGTTCCGCCTTCAATGTGATGACGCTCCAAGAAGTGCACCAACTGACCGTCTTTGAACAAGGCAATTGAGGGTGAACTTGGAGGGTAAGGCAAGAAATATTTTCTAGCTTGAGCAACGGCATCACCATCAACCCCGGCAAAAACAGTTGTCAATTTTGATGGTTTTTTGTCTCCGGTTACAGACAATTTAACTCCAGGACGCATATTTCCTGCTGCGCAACCGCAAACTGAATTTACGACTACCAATAGAGTTCCGTCTGTATTTTTTATGGTATTATCTACCGCTTCTGCACTTGTCAACGATTCAAATCCTACAGAAGTAAGATCTTCTTTCATGGGTGCAACTAATTCTGGTGGGTACATATTTTTGTTTTTTAATTGTAAGTTTTAATACTGCAAAGTTACGGATTTGATTCACTATTGTTGAAATCCGGACAAGCTATTTGGAAACATTAACAATATCTGCGCAAATCTTGTTCTTCGTGAAGTGGTTTTTTATCTAAAATAAATTCTACCATTTCTTTCCCAAGCAAGGGTGCAATCAAATAACCTTTTGCCCCCAAACCATTGAAAAGATAAAATCCCTTAATCTCTGGATGCTCACCCATGGCAGGACGGCGATCTTTGGTCGTTGGACGAATTCCAGCTACTTGGTCGACAATTCGAAATTCATTTTCAACAAGGGAGGATAGATTTTCAGCGATTTCTTTTCGTGCTTTTTCTGTAGGGTTAATATCTGGGCAATCCCACTGATAGTTCGAACCGACTCTATATTGACCATTGCCTTGCGGTAAAACAAAACATTTTCTATTCAAAGATTCATCGGAATATATGTCTGATTCTACAGTTAAAACTTCTCCTTTTGTTTGATCGATTTGAATAAAGTTAAAGTATGGATTGTGCATGTTTAAATAGCCATCACAAAAGATTATCCCATCGTATTCCTTTTCTTTCCAGGATGAGCGACTTGGGTCTAAAGTGGTGTAATCCATTTTTTCGGTCAACCAATTGCCATTAGAATGATTCTCAATATGCTTTTTTATTGCAACTAAAAAATTTTCAGAATTGACATAAAAGCTCTGCTTCACGAGACCAGAACCACAAATATTCTTTGCTTTGTCGAAATTTAGATCTTCATCGGAAACTGTTTTCAGATAGGCAGAAAATTCTGGATTTTCTTGACGTTTTATCCACTCGTCTCGTTCTTGTTCGTGCGCAAAAAGCCTACGTATCGGCTTGTCAACTATAACTTGTAGTCCGGATTCTGATTCGAGATTTTTATAAAAATTTCTAGCGAAAGGCAAAAAATCGTCTACCCGCCAACTTTTTGTCATTCGACGAAACACGATAGGATTTATTTGGCCAGCGGCTACTTTGGAGCTGTAATTCACGCCTGAATCCACAATGGTAATTCGGCAATTGCGTTCCAAAAGCTGAGAAGCAACACAAGTCCCGGCGATTCCTCCGCCGATAATTAAAAAATGTTTCATTTATTGTGCAAAAGCAAGTGAAATAAGACTGATGCGAAGGTCGGGATTTTTTTCGTGGATTTGTCGAACTATTTTTTCCAATGTAGCACCTGTGGTAATAACGTCATCAATTATGGCAATGTGTTTATAGTCACGAATAATTTTTGTTTTTCGAAAGGCTCCCTCTATGTTATCCCACCGTTCAAACCGACCTTTTTTTGTTTGACTTTCAGTGTGTAAACTGCGCTGAATAAATTCATTGTCTAGTGGAATGTTTAGAATCTTCGAGACTCCTTTTGCTAATTCTTCGCTCTGATTGTATCCACGGATGAAATGCTTTTTAGGATGAATGGGAACGGGAATTAAAGCGTCAAGGTCTTTAATCCATTCAAACCCCGTCAAGTGTTCGCCAAGTTTTTTACCCATGGCAACAGCCAATTGTGGTTTATCTTTGTATTTAATGTGGTGCAGCAAGTTTTGTGTTCCAGTATCACGCTGATAGACTAGCCAAGAGTATACGTTTTCGACATTAATTCTCCCCCAGAATAGTTGATGAGCAGGGTTGTTGGAATCGTTTTCGACAAAATGTGTTTGTGGAAGTTCTTCTGAACAGAAAGAACAAATGTGTTTGGTTTTGCCACTTAATTCTCTTTCACAGATCAAGCACAAATCTGGAAACAACAAATGAGCCAAACTTTCTTTTAGTTGAACAAATTTTTCTGTGAAATTTCTTGAAAGACTGTCAGTCATTGAGTTCTGAACATAAGTTAAAAAACTATCTACATTTCGTTGTTTAAAATATCAAAAATTTCAACTTGACAAGCGGTAAAAAACATTTTAATTTTATGCCTAGTCAGAATTCCTAGTGGTTTAAAGCATTCGAAAGAATTAAAATATTTATCGACATAACAATAGAGATATATGTGGATAATTTTCGCGACTCTGTTCATATTATGCTAACGAATGAATAACAAAGGGATTGAGGCTTGAATGTTAATAAAGATAAGGTCTTGTGGATTTCTTTGACTTGTGAAACGGGAATAAAATGACAATTTTTGTAGCCCGATGTTTTAGGAAGAAAACGATATTTTGCTTTTTGATAAATCGACCTCCAAAAACGGAAAAAGGATAAAATTAGGGTACAAGAATAAAGAACAAAAGCTGAATTTTTCAGCAAAAACACACAAACGAAAATGACAACACAAAACGAACCAATTTTAGAAGAGAATAAGAATAGATTTGTGCTATTCCCGATTCAACACGATGACATTTGGTCGTTTTACAAACGCGCGGAGGCGAGTTTTTGGACGGCAGAAGAAATTGATTTAGCAGCTGACCTTGTAGACTGGGAAAGCAAGTTAAACGATGACGAAAAACATTTTATCAAGCATGTTTTGGCATTTTTTGCTGCTTCTGACGGTATAGTTAATGAAAATTTGGCGGAGAACTTCTTGAGTGAGGTTCAATACACAGAAGCTAAATTTTTCTATGGTTTCCAAATCGCAATGGAAAATGTTCACTCCGAAACGTACTCATTATTGATTGATACATACATCCGTGATACGGCAGAAAAAAATCGCTTGTTTAATGCAATGGAGAACATTGATTGTGTTAAGAAAAAGGCGGACT
>JAHEMP010000236.1 GCA_024643585.1 Crocinitomicaceae bacterium
ACTTGTTTCATAGGCAATGGCATCTCGAATGACTTCTTCGTTAAACGAAATAATCTCTGTTAAAACCGGTTGCCGGTTGGGAGGCGGTGTATTGATGATACTCAAATCGCGCGCGCCCATCAAAGAGAATTGCAAAGTTCTTGGAATTGGCGTTGCCGTTAAGGTTAAGGTATCAACAGTCGCACGAAGCGTTTTCAATTTGTCTTTGACAGAAACACCGAATTTTTGTTCTTCGTCAATAATCATCAAGCCAAGGTCTTTGAATTTCACACGACTGCCAACTAGCGCATGAGTACCTATCAAAATATCAATTTTCCCTTCTGCTAAATCTTTGAGTGTTTCCGTTACTTTTTTGGCCGACTTAAATCGGTTGATGTACTCCACTCGACACGGAAAATCCGCTAATCTCTCTTTAAAACTGCGATAATGTTGCATGGAAAGAATGGTCGTAGGAACCAAAACGGCCACTTGTTTACTATCAGCAACCGCTTTGAAAGCTGCACGAATGGCAACTTCCGTTTTCCCAAACCCAACATCTCCGCACACCAAACGGTCCATCGGCATTTTGGATTCCATGTCTTCTTTTATAGATTGGGTTGTCGTGAACTGATCGGGTGTGTCTTCGTACATAAATGATACTTCCAGCTCATTTTGCAAATACGAGTCTGGAGAAAAAGCAAAACCTTCTTGTGCTTTTCGTTTGGCGTACAATTGAATCAAATCGAAAGCCAATTCTTTGATTTTCTTTTTGGTTTTATTCTTCAAGGTATTCCAAGCTTGCGTACCCAACTTGTTCATTTTGGGCGCTATACCATCCTTGCCGGTAAATTTAGAAATTCGATGAAGTGAGTGAATACCCACATACAGAACGTCTCCGTCTTTGTAGATAAGGCGTATAGCTTCTTGTGGCTTTCCGTTTACGTCGATAGTTTGCAGACCAGAAAATTGCCCAACACCATGGTCAATATGCGTGATATAGTCTCCTTTTTGTAGGTTGTAAATGTCCTTCAACATCAAGGCTTGCTTGTTTTGGCGGAAACCTTCTTTCAGCTGAAAGCGATGGTAACGCTCAAATATCTGATGATCCGTATAGCACGTTAATTTCAAATCGGGAGAAATGAATCCTTCGTGTAAAGCAATTGGAATAGGAGCAAACTCAACCTCACCGCCAATGTCTTCCAAAATTTGAATCAATCGTTCAATTTGTTTTGGTTGATTGGAGAAGATTATATTTTCGAAACGTTCCGCTGATTTCTGCATCAAATTTTCTCGGAGTAACTCAAATCGTTTGTTGAAACTCGGTTGCGGTTGAAAATTGAACTGAAACGATTTCTCCGCTTTGAAATGATAATCGGGACCCCATTCCAAGACAGAAAACTCTGCTATTTCTTTTTTCAATGCTTGTCCGGAATAAAAAAGAATGTCCGGTTTTGTTCGGCGCGTATCTTCTCCAAATCCTTTAAAAGTAGACTCTGCTTTTTCAAAAGCTTTGTCGAGTATCGTTTCGGTGTGTTCGTAGCTAGACACCCAAATATTGGTCGATTTTCCAAGAAAAGTCAATAGACTTCCTGTACCTTCGCTGGTCAAAAATTCGTCTTGGATATTCGGAACAATATTGAAGTGATTGTGTGTTTTAACAGAAAGCTGGTCAACAGGGTCAAAAACACGTATTGTCTCCACTTCATCGCCAAAAAACTCAATACGGAACGGCAAATCGTTGGCAAAAGAGAAAATGTCCACAATTCCACCACGGATAGCGAACTGACCGGGTTCGTACACATATTCCACTCTTTCGAAATGATATTCTAAAAGCAATTCGTTCATGAATTCAATGGAATACGTTTTCCCAACTTCAACGCGCATGGTGTTTTTCACCAATTTTTGCTGTGTCGGCACTTTCTCAAAAAGCGATTCGGGGTAGGCTACCAACCAAACATTTTTTTGGTGATTAATGGCTTCTAATACCTCGGCCCTCGATACTACATTGGCATTGTCTGTTTCTTCACTATCGTAAGGAACTCGATACGAGGCTGGATAGAAAAATATATTCTTTTGTTCGGGAAATAAATGCTCGAGATCGTTTAAGAAATAAGCAGCTTCTTCTTTGTCCTGCATTAAAAAAAGATGGTGTCCTGGCACTTGACTGGCCAAAGCCGATGCACAAAACGCCCGTGACGAACCAATTAATCCTTTCCATTGAATACGAGATCCTGCAAATTGCAAGGCATTCGCCGTGTCATCTATTTGGGATAATCCTTTAAAACGCTTAACTAATTTATTCTGATCCATTTCTTACTTCTACAAACGACGAAAATGCCCCCAGTGTTCTAGGGACATTAAAAATTTTGTGCAAAGATGGTGAAAAAAGCAGACTTCGACTCCGCTCAGTCTGCGTTTTTAAATTTGATATAACTGTTTTTCCTATCCTCGGAGGCGGTCGATTTTAAACCTAAGTCTGAGCTGAATTGAAGATTGATAACCACTCAAACATCTCGTCAAATGCCTTCTCACGAGCTTCCTTTTGAGACAAAAACAAATCGTGCATACCATTTGAGATTTCTTTTAAGGTAACATCCGTGCCCAATTTTGGGCCGATTTTTTTCATGTGTTCAACGTTTAATACAATATCTGCTGAATGAGCTAACTCGTTGAACTTGAGCATTTTTTTGGATTGATGCGAATGCAACAACAACACTGGAACTTCAATCTTTGAATATTTCAGTTTTTTCTGACCCCTATTTATTGCCAACAACCATTTGAAATAGGTAGGAAAGGCTTTTATTGGTTTCCAATCCAAATTGAAATCCCATTCTCCGTGAAAATCCTTGTGTAAACTTTCAGGATAGGCCGGCGGCAAAGCACCTTCTAATTTTCCAAAAGCAACAGCTTGAGAACTGAATTTCGCCATGACTAAACCTGCTTTTTTAACGGGTTTTGGTAAATTGAAATCAAAGAATGGAGAATTGAGAACAAGGTTTTTCACTAATTTTTTTTCAGGGCCATCGTTCAGATAATTGCAAGCTATCAACCCACCTGTTGAATGACCCAATAAGGTTATGTCTGTAGAATTGTTTTCGGCAATGATTCGCAGGGCAATTGAAATCTCTTCAAAATATTCCTCTAGGTCCTTGCAATAGTTGGGGTGTTGATGAGGTAAAAGTGAACGGCCATATTTGCGCAAATCCAAGGCATAAAAATCGTATTCGTTTTGAATGAATTTTTCGGCAACATGGGGGTGAAAGAAATAATCAATAAAACCGTGCAAATAGAGAACAGCCTTTTTACGACCAGAATTGGCATTTGCTTCGACTAAAGCAGCGATTACTTCGCCTTCGTAATCATTCTTTAAGTGCAGAGTTTTATTCGAAAAATCAGTCTGAAGATTCATACAATGAATGTACGTAAAATCAGTGAAAAATGAAAAACCAATTGTTTTGTAAAAAGGTAGAAATTAATTTTTTAGGCAACTCATCGCTTTCTCCATCATGTTTTTAGAGCCTGTATAATAAGGAACTCTTTGATGAAGGCGAGTGGGTACGATTTCCATCACTCTCTTGCGTCCTGTTGTGGCCATTCCTCCTGCTTGTTCAGCAACAAAAGCTAGTGGATTGCATTCGTATAACAAACGCAATTTACCTTCTGGGTTTAAAGTTGTATCAGGATAAACGTAAATACCTCCTTTTATCAAGTTTCGATGAAAATCAGCCACCAAAGAGCCGATGTATCGTCCAGAATAGGGGTGCAAAGGTGTCGCATCAGCCTCTTGGCAATACGAAATATAGTCGCACAATCCTTGCTCACAAATCTTGATATTTCCTTCGTTCATGGCGTAAAGTCTGCCATCAACAGGCATCTTCATGTCTGGATGAGAAAGACAGAATTCGCCTATGCTTGGATCCAATGTAAATCCATTCACTCCTTTTCCAGTCGTATAGACCAACATGGTTGATGAACCGTAAAGAACATAGCCTGCGGCAACCTGATCGTCTCCCTTTTGGAGCATGTCTTCCATTGTAGCAGGCGAACCAACTGGTGAAACTCTTCTATAAATGGAAAAAATAGTACCTATAGAAACGTTCACATCGATATTGG
>JAHEMP010000237.1 GCA_024643585.1 Crocinitomicaceae bacterium
GCCCTAAGAAATTGAAAGTTGTTAAAACGGATCGTCGACCTGATTATAAATCCGACGAGCAGTTTGCTCTTGAGAAAAAGTTGAATCAAGAAAAAACGGATGCAATTTTGGATAAAATCAGTAGGTCAGGATATGATTCTTTGACTAAAAGTGAAAAAGAATTTTTGTTTAAGCAAAGTGGTAAATAAAAAAGGTAAACTATATCAAATTGGAGCAACGGTGTTCAAGTTTTTGACCATTTTAGATTTGGTATGCCTACTTCTCTCCTATTTCGCTCCTTTTGTTCATCCGCAGACGATTCCATTTTTACCCTTTTTTGGTTTGTTCTACCCGATATTTTTCATTTTTGCCCTGCTTTTATTTTTTATTTATTTAATAGCACGTTCTCGATGGGCGATTGTAATTGGATTATTGATCATTTTAGGAGGTAAATTGCACTTTCGTCAATTCGTTTTTAAAGGAAAAGATACTATTACACCAATTACAGCGCAAGATATTAAAATCATGAGTTTCAACGTGAAACTATTTGATTTGTATAATTGGTCTGTTAACGACAGCAATAAAAACAGGCATAAAATGTTTAATTTTTTGGAAAAAGAAATGCCTGACATTGTATGCTTTCAAGAGTTTTATCAACAGGACAAAACGACAAATTTCCCTACCAGAGACAGCCTACTGGAAAGGATGCAAATTGTGGATTATCACGAACGTTACAGCTATAAATCGAAGGGTCGACAACACTTTGGAATAGCGATGCTTTCTCGTTTTCCGATGATTTCTAAAGGTGAAGTCCCTCTTCAATTAGAAGAAGGTGAAAAAAGCGATAACTATTGCATTTTTGCTGATATTGTTAAAAATGGAGATACATTGCGCGTTTACAATGTGCATCTGCAGTCGATTAAACTCAAAAAAGATGACTACACTTTATTTGATGACGAAGGAAATCCAATTCCAAATCAAAAAAGTGCCATCGAAAACACTGTTTTTAAATTAGGAGCAGCATTTCCGAGGAGAGCGAAACAAGCAAAATTAGTGGTCGAACATGCTGAATCCTCCCCTTATCCTGTCGTGATATGTGGTGACTTTAACGATACCCCAATGTCTTATACCTACAATCAGTTCAATAAAAAATACAGTGATGCATTTAGAGAGGCGTCCTGGGGAATTGGTGCTACCTATGCAGGGAAAATTCCAGCCGGTAGGATTGATTACATTTTTCATGACAATACTTTCGAGGTGCTCGATTTCAATATTCAGGAAACGGTGATTAGTGATCATAGAGCTATTTGGTGTGTAATCCGGCCAATAAAAAACGAATAACAATTTGTAAATTCATTCGATGTTAGTAGAGATTAATGAAATAAATATTGATAATAGATTGATCAGTCAGGCTGTTCAAATATTGAATGATGGTGGTATTTTGATTTTTCCTACAGATACTGTTTACGCCATGGGCTGTGATTTGTACAATAAAAAAGCATTGAATCAATTGGCCTCTATGAAAGGTGAAAGACTAAGCAAAGTTAATTTTTCAATTCTTTGTCACGATTTAAAACACTTGTCCGATTATGTTAAGCCTATAGATCGATCTACCTTTAAACTTTTGAAACAGAATACGCCTGGTCCCTTTACTTTTATTTTAAATGCCAACAATGAAGTGCCAAAGCTATTTGATACTAAGAAAAAGGAAATTGGTATCCGCATTCCTGCGAATAAAATAATATCGGCTGTTATTGAATCTTTAGGTCGGCCAATAGCGACAACTTCACTTCACAATGAAGAAGATACATTACTAGATTATTTTACCGATCCCTATCAGATTTATGAACGTTTCGAAAACAATAATAATATAGGGATGATAATTGACGGCGGAATGGGCCGCTTAGAAGCAAGTACGGTCGTTGATTGTACTCAAGATGAATTCACAATTGTTCGACAAGGACTAGGTCAAATCGATTTATGATAGCTATTCTTGATTGTGGTAGTACTAAAGTTCCTTTTATTGAAAGGACGGTCGATGAATTTATCGATTTTAAAACGATTCCATTATTAGATTTTGAACCAAAGGAACACGAAGGAATTATAGGGATAATAATTTCTGGAGCTCCATTGTTAATTACAGAAATGGACATGAATCCATATTTGCAAAAGACAAAATGGTTAAAGGATATTGATATCCCTGTTTTAGGCATTTGTTTTGGTCATCAGCTAATAGGATTAAACTATGGTGCTTTTGGTAGTTTAATGAGGGAGGATAGAGATTGGCAAGAAATCGAGTTCACGGACACCGACCCGATAATGGATAGAATGCCTCATGTCACCGAAATGATGGAGGATCATTGTGAAGCCATTTCCATTCCACCAAATTTCAAATTACTAGCTAGTTCTGACGCATGCGTTAATGAAGCGATGAAGCATATTTCAAAAGACCTTTACGGTGTACAATTTCACCCAGAAGTTTCAGGAAACATGGGTAGAGTTCTAATTGAAAATTTCATAAGAATTTGCAATAAAAAGGGCAATAGACATTGAAATGTGGAAATCTAAACAGGATTATATCTAAATCAATCTAGATAATTCGGATATTTATCAAATGCTTTTAAATCGAATATTTATTGCGATGTTTCTTATTGGCTTTTCTATGGCTGCAGGAAAACTATTGTTCTTTCAAGATGTAAACATATTTAAGCAAATGGTGGATGCTTTATTCGATTCTGCAAAAACAGGCTTCGAATTGGCGTTGTTTCTGACTGGTGCATTATGTCTTTGGATGGGATTTATGAAAGTTGGGGAAAAAGGGGGCGCTATACAGGTAATGTCAAGATTAGTTTCTCCGTTGTTTAAAAAACTATTTCCTGAAGTGCCATCGGATCATCCTGCCGTGGGTTCCATAATGATGAATTTCAGTGCCAATATGCTTGGTTTAGACAATGCTGCTACCCCACTTGGATTGAAAGCGATGAAAGAACTTCAGGAATTGAATCCAGAGCCTGATAAGGCTACGAACGCTCAAATCATGTTTCTAGTTCTTAATACCTCTGGTTTGACATTAATTCCTGTATCTATTTTAGCCTACCGAAGTGTGGCAGGTTCTTCATCTCCGTCGGAAGTATTTCTTCCAATATTGTTAGCGACTTTTTGTTCAACGATAATTGGAATGCTTTACGTGAGTATTCGACAAAAAGTCAATCTTTTACACCCTGTAATTTTGGCATATGTCGGCGGCTTAATAGCTTTTGTAATTGGACTTCTTTATTTTGTTTGGTCCTATCCAATTTATACGGCTTCCATCTCAAATATTGGAGGAAATTTATTATTGGTCCTTATAATTGTTAGTTTTCTTATAATGGCCATGCGCAAAAAAGTCAATGTATACGAAGAGTTCATTGAAGGCGCCAAAGGCGGTTTTGAAGTTGCCATCACAATAATACCTTATTTGGTTGCTATGTTAGCGGCTTTGGCTGTTTTCAGAACATCTGGGGCTTTAAATGAAATATTGAGAGGGATAGAATTCACTCTTATTGCATTTGGAATTACGGCCACTGAATTTATCGATGCATTACCTGTAGCGCTGATGAAGCCTTTTAGCGGTTCCGGAGCTAGGGGACTTATGTTAGAAGTTTTTGATACATATGGAGTCGATTCCTTTGCCGGCAAAGTTGCGGCTACGTTTCAAGGGAGCACTGAAACAACATTTTACGTTCTAGCCGTTTATTTCGGTTCAGTTGGCGTAAAAAATACTCGATATGCGGCCGGAGCCGGATTAATTGCAGATTTAGCCGGAATTATTGCCGCGATATTTATTTCCTACCTATTTTATTCTGTGAACTAATGTTTGGTAGAAAGAAAAATAAAATCCAAAAAAATCTTGAAATCACTCCAATGAAAAAAATGTCCTATTCACCAAAAATTATTTTGGCTTGGACAAAATCTCTAGAGGGAAATGTTGAAATAACAAAATATTTGCTGGAAAATGGGTTCAAAGAGCTTGTAATGGCCAACCAAGCAATTAAATTAAAGC
>JAHEMP010000238.1 GCA_024643585.1 Crocinitomicaceae bacterium
TTCGTTTCTTTTTTGACTTGCATGTTTAAGGTCAAGTAAAATTGAATGGTTTGAAGATTACCATTTAATCTGTAAAAACCGCTAATCGTGAAGAAGGACGCATTTTTTCTGGTTTCGCCTGAGGTATACTCCTCGTATGAAATGAACTCAATGGGCGTGTATTGCCATGCCTCAGCAAGTGCTCCCTTGAATACTTCTAATTCTTCTTCGTCGGTTTCTCTATAAACAAAATAAGTCGTCGTCTTTTTTAGAGCCTCTAAATCAGCTGGTTCAAATTTTTTCTTTTTTGGAGTTACATTCGTTTCCGGACCAACATGTATTTGAGAAAATGAAAACAAATTGGTAATTAAAAAACAAAGTAGGAGGATTTTTTTCATAGTGATATTTTTGATTTTGGTTAAATTTTTAAACACGTAAAGCTAATCTAAATTTTAGAATTCTTCGTTTCTGTGTTTATTTATGTTTGCTGATTAACTTCTTTCAAAAAAAGATTGTTAATTACAAATTGAACTTATTGTAATAGAAGGAACCAAAATAATTGCCCGTCTATTCGTTAAATTCTAAACAATTTTATTAAATTCAATAGATATTAAAAAAAATCTAATATTTTCCTTAAAAAATGCATCTATGTTTGATTTCATCTCAATAAAAAAGAGTTATTCAATCTTGAAAATCACGTTTGGAATCCTTACCCTATTTTCTTGTTACACCATTCATGCACAAAGGTTTTCTCTTGATTTTGCTGGCGGTTATTCATACGGTATAGCTAGACAAAGTGCTGTCTCAGGCAATTATTCAAATACTGTTGATCTAGAAACTCAAACGGAAACATATGCACCAATATCATTTTCGAGCGGTTGGATAGGTCGATTAGGTATAACGGCTCTATTAAATGACCAGCTATTTTTAACTGCAGTCGGACGCTATAGAACAATCGGCGAAAAGGAACTCGTGACTTATTCTGATTACTACTCCAATGGAAGTTACAATGAAACAGAAAAACAAAGTTTGTCCCTTCAAAATAGTAATCTTGAGGTTCAATTGGGACTTGGATTGAGAAGAAATATAGGGTCAAGACTAAATCTTTCGATGTCCGCAGGTCCATCTTTTGGGGTTTATTCATCCATGCAAATATTCTACAAAGATGAATATTATTGGAATGTACCTTCAGGCGGAAATGGTTCAAAACAGGAACAAACGACTGCGTCTAAACCTTACTTTCAAATTGGCGCCTATACTGATATTTCATTGAGCACTAAAATTTCTAAAAGAATTGAAATATTTGGTAATGCCGCTATGAGATTGCAAGTATTTTCTCCGAAATCATCGGAAATAACTTCTTTCAAAGACAATGGGGTAGAGCTAATAGATATGTTTTCGGTTAATGAAACGCAGGCATTGTATTACAGCGAGATAAGTACTTACCCAAATAATGGCCTTCCTACTGAACCTTACAAAGCGAGACGAGAATGGTCGCCGGCGTCAAGTTTGGAGTTTGTGCTTGGACTTCGATACAGTATGGGTAAGGAACCTAAACTAGCTACGCCTTCTGCAGATAAAAAAGGGATATATTTTTCTTTGATAGGAGGTTATGGATTAGGTTTAGGTGGAGAAACACAATTTAGTTCAGATGTCTCAAATTACAGATCAAATCAATATAGCTATGGTTCAGGTCTAAACTTTGGTTTAATGGCTGGATACAATTTTGCCAAGGGTATTTCTTTTGAACTTGGTACTAGTTATAATAAGTCGATATATGAGTATCAGAGCCATGGTTTCTATTATTCTCATGAAAAATACAAAGACGAAGCTTCAATGTTTCGCGTTCAAACAGGATTGAAAATTGAAGGAAGCGGCAAAAGGTTAAATCCATTCGTCCAAGGAGGATTAAGTTTGGGTATTGGGTCAAAAATAACAAATCGTTTAGAATACCTTGGTTCCGGTAGCACTTACATATCTGAAATTGAATATACTGGTGGTATGTCTTTTGGCGGTTATGGAGGATTAGGTCTATCTCTAAAATTATCAAATTCAATAAGTTTGGTTGGGCAAGCTACTGGTTTTGTTCAAAGCTGGGCACCTAAACATTCAAAAATCACGAAAAGAGATTCTAATGGTGTAGATCAGCTACCAAATTATTCGTTAATGCAACTTGAAACCGACTATGTAAATGAAAACACGCAAACTTCAAATGACCCAGCCCCGGATCCCAACAAACCAGATAAAGAAGTTAAAACGAGTACCCCTTGGAGCTCTGTAGTTTTTAGTTTTGGGATACGAATTTCTTTAGGAAAATAGAACTAATCGTTTTACTTTTTCAAGAGATCAATCTGTTCTTTTGCGAATTGTTTACTTTGTTCGTCACCATATTTAATGGTCTTTTGATAATATTCAATTGCCGCTTTTTTATCGCCTTTTAGTTTGTAAGCATAAGCTATATTAGAAAGAACAATATCGTCTTTAGGATTGATTTTTTCAGCTAGTAACAATGGAGTAATGCCGTTTTCATAATCACCAACGACAAGGTAGGATATAGAAATATTGGATAAACTCTCTACATTATTCGGATAATATTTTAGTATTTCTTTGGCTATTTCTCGCATGTTTTCAAGTAATTCATCGTCATCCGTTTCGTACAATTGAACTTGATAATCTTGAAGAGAGTTTATAAAAAATTCTTGTCCATTTTCTTGCTTTTCATTCTCTGTCCAAGTCCATTCGTTCATGTTTGTAGATGAATATTGAATGGTTTTTATTATTTCGGAAGTAAACGCATCCCAATCGGAAAGAGTACCTAAAACATAAATCTTTCCAAATCGCATATCCAAACGATTCGGGTATAGTTTGATGCCCTCATCAATTTTGTTTAGCGCCTTTTCTATTTCAATCTGATCGTAGTATGTTTCACTTGTTAGGTAACCAGCAGTGTTGTTTGAACTGTCTTGGAGCAACAAACCTTCAAATTCCTCGTTCGGTTCATCCGAACGTAAGGCAAGCATCTCTTTTTTCGATTTTAGAAAATAGTAGTTAAAATAACTGGTGAAAAGTTCTGCATCTGTTGGGTTGACAGATTCCCATTCTTTCAAAACCTTCAATTGATTAACGGTATCTGCACTTCGAGCGTATTTCTCAAAATCGGACTTGTAATTCTGACCATAAAAGAATGGTGTATAAAGTAGAAACAAGAAGAAAACGATATTTATTTTCATGGTTTAGCCTATTAGAAGGTTAAGAAATTGAACAGGTTAGAAGTTTTAAAAATCTTCTTGACCAAGCAACGCTACCCACAATGAAATGTTTTTATTATCCATGCGAGGATAAATTGCACGAACTACACCGTTGACGGCAGCTATGTTTAAATAATCACCAAAGAATACTTTTTCATTCGACAGAAATGGTTTTTTTGTTATTCGTTTTTCACTAAAAGTTTGCCCCCCATCTTTAGAACACGCAGCATAAACATCTGTTTCGTTACCCTTTGAATTTCGCCTATCGTAATAAACGAAATATAGATAACCAGTACTTTGATCAATTGTTAACCACGTAAAAAACTGTTGCGCTTTTCCTTTGTCTTGATTAACGCGAATAGGAGAGGACCATGTTTTGCCGTCATCTGTAGATTTTGCGAGCCATACATCTGTATTGTCAGGTCCGTTTCTTTGATCGCACCAATTTAAATACAAAGTTCCTCGATTAGGTCCATTGGATAAATCACTGGTTAAAATTGGTAAACCATTCGCTCGCATTACAGCCGGAATGTCCAAAGTCCACCCACCAAATTGTGGGCCGATAACGATCTCTTCTTCCATCCAGGAGTCACCTTTGTCCATTGATTTTTGCCAAACTAAGCCTTTCGGTCCAGCCCATGCAACAAAAACTTCACCGTTTTTTCCAAGAGCAGGTACGGCTCCTTCGACCGTGTTGTCATCGTCCAAGCAATCGCCACCGTATTTAGAGATGCGGATAGGGGTCGTCCATGTATTGCCTTGATCTACAGATTTGGAAAAAACAATT
>JAHEMP010000239.1 GCA_024643585.1 Crocinitomicaceae bacterium
GGTCAAAACAGCCACTCTAGTTCCGTTCCCAGTAGGAGCAAAATTCAAACTGAAATTTTGATTAGACGTTCCAGCTACAAGTGTATTTGCAGGAATGTTCGTTGAAAACTCTGAACTGTTAGTACCAGAAAGAACGGCATTTGCAACCGTTAAAACGTTAGAACCTGTATTTTCAATGGAAATGATTGCTGACGAGCTATTTCCCATAAAAAAACTACCGCCAGTCAAAACATCCGAACCATTTATTTTAATGTTTATTTCTTTTGCGGGAGCTACATACGGAAAAATATCTGTTGTCATTCTAGGCAAAATCTGATAATCGGCATTGAATTGACTTAAAACACCGACTACTGATACATTACCAGAAGGGATTGGAGTACCGACAAGGTTTGAACCGTTTGTTACCCTCATTTGCAAAGTATTACTTCCACTAGTCAATGTATAATTCGTGTTTCCTGAAAAATTTCCGGAACCCGAAATTGTCACATTGTTAATTTGCAACAATCGTCCTTCCATTGGTTCGGCAGCTGAAGTAATTGGAATAACCAACGGATTTGGAGCACCAACATTGGAATGGACCGTGTACGAATTGGTTGGAGAAATTTCTAATAAACCATTAAAGTCATATAAAACACCTGTTACGGTTACAGAATCTCCAAGAGCGATGTTGTTTCCAAAAGCCGTTGGAGTGCCATAGGCAGGAATACCTCCAGTCGCATCTTGAATATATCTAATATTACCAAGTTGATTATTACCATTTGCGGAAACACCTTTAATTGTAACCGTTTGTCCAATAGAATAATTGGATCGCGCATCAAGGATATTAGTCTGGGCTATTGCGCCTAGAGAAAATCCACAAGCAAGTATTAGAATTAGTTTTTTCATTTCTATATTAATTAAAATTGTAAAGCAAGTGAAAGATTAAAGCGTAGACCAGCACCAAAGAAAACTTGTGTACCAACCGCGTCAAAAGCTGTGCTATTGCCAACCAAGGGACGAGCATCTGAAATGTTTTTAGTTCCTAATAGATTTATTACAGATCCATTAATCAGCAAAGCATTATTTTTTAAATTTATTCTGTACCCAGAATACAAATTAAACAAGGAATAACTTGGCATCATCCAAGATTCACGTCTTGCGTTTTCACCTTGTAAGGCAAATGGGCTGAAATCTGCATAATATCGGTCAAAAAATTGAAATTGCGGCTTAACGAAAAGTCCCCTTATTGGCTCCCATCTATAAGCTAAGGAAAGTACTGTTTGAGCTGCATCGCCCACATGAACTCCTTTTGCATCGAATGTAAAAGTTACATCGTACTGAGGTACTTTTACTACTTCACTTGAATTCCATGTCCAGTTTCCAATGGAGAACATAGCCTCAAAACTGTGTTTTTTATTCAACTTGTAAGCAAAATCCACCTCACCTCCATAGTGAATAGCATCCATACCGTTGATATTCACTCGAATCGTTTCCGTAGGATCATTTGGATCTGGAACAGCTACCCCAAAAGGAAATGGTTTATTTTTCCAATTGGTAAAATAACCGTTTACGTTCACTCCAAATTTGGTGTTAGCAAAATTGTACCCACCTTCGATAGCTTGAACTTTTTCATTTACAATTTCTTCGAAAAATGTATTTGTGTTGTTATCAATAACATTGCTAAATTGGGGTGTTCTGGAAAGGTAACCCAAATTAATAAAGACACCCGAATACTCTGTTAATTCATAATGTGCACCAATCTTTACTGTTGCACCAGGAATATATTTCCATTCCGTTTGGCTATACTCCAATCCAGAGGATTCACGCGTATATTGAGTTCCCTGATAGGTCACTGTATCATTGTATCCAATTTTCAACAAAGTATCGCCGACTTCTAATTCTCTTTTTTCAAAATAATCGACGCCTTTGTAACCATTTACTATTCCTGATAAATTGACAAACGAGGTCCAACGACCCTTCGTATATTCTGCCTGACCAAAAATCCCACTCCAAGTAACAAGACCGTCCCTGTGATTATTATAGGGTTGTAGTGCTATTTTATCCCCAACAAACTTCATGTCTGTTCTAGCATTTTTATTTGCTCCGCTCAAAGCATATTCACCACCAAGTAAATCAGTAATTTCCTGATAGTGTGTTCCTTTGTAATAACGGACATCCAACCCTCCAGATATACTCAAGTTTTTATTGTGATTGTAAGTGAATTGAGGTAAATAACCTACCCAAAAGTGATTGTTCACAGAGGCTAATAGGTAATTGTTGGATTTGAAAAGAACAGGAGAATAAGTTGGATCAATATTTGGCACTGTTATACCAAAAAATTGATATTCTTGATTGCTTTTGATCATAGCGTCCCAATCAATGGTTCCATCCGTAGTATCTGATAAAATTCCTGAAGAGTTTTTAATTCTAGTTCCTCCACCTCGACCGATAGACATGTATGCCAAATTCGAAATGGAAAGCTTTTCATTTACAATCCAAAAATCCTTCAATGTAATTTGAGGTTTATTGTAGAAATTTAGAGAAGCATTTTTAATTTTTTTATCCCCATTTTCATCTGTAAAATATCCCCATTGTGAATTATACCGTATCCCATTGTCATATTTAGTTGGCACCTGAGCCGAATCTGGAACAACTATCCCTAGTTTGTTTGCCGTTTCTGCATCCCAATAGGCGATTGGATTCATAAATGACCTTTGGCCATGCTCCTGAGGAGCCATAAAACCAGATAAGGAAGTTAAATGCTTGCCCCATCTTTTTTGAATTTTTGTGTAAACAAAAACACCTTGTGAAGGAGTGCCATCCACCCAGCCATCAGCCTGTTTGTAACTAGCAGCTAATGTCATACCCCAGCCAGATGCGCTCAGTCCAGAGTTATAAGACAAGGAAGTTCTGAGTAAATTTCCAGAACCATATTCTTGCTTTATTAGTCCCCCCTTTTTATTTCCAACACCTTGCGTAATAATATTTATCGAACCGCCAATAGAAGGCAAAGCGAGTTTTGTTGCCCCCAAACCACGCTGAACTTGAACAGTAGACGTAATTGCGTCTAATCCGAACCAATTTGACCAATAAACGGCGCCGCTTTCCATATCATTAACTGGAACGCCATCTATTAAAACACCAATGTTTCTTTGGTCAAATCCACGAACGTTTATTCTTGAATCACCGTCACCCCCTCCCGATTGAGTAGCATAAACCCCCGGAGTAGCATTCAGCAACATAGGTAAATCTCTTGACCCTAATTCTTCCGTAATTTGTTTTTGGGAAATCTTCGTTACTGCAACAGGTGTTTTTCTGTCTGTAACGAGGTTACCGATTACCTTAACTTCCTCTAATTCTTGGCTATTTCCAAGGAAAATATCAAATGTTGTAATGGGATTGGTAACAGAGATGGTATATGTTTCGCTAGAAAAAAGCAACATTGAAACACTTAATGTGTAGTCGCCTGGTTTCTCAATTTTAACAACATAATTTCCATCGTAATCCGTAATTACCTTAATAACTTGATTTACAACGATTTTTGCTCCTACAAGTGGTTCTTTATTCGAATTGTCGACTACCTTACCTCGAATAAGGTATTCTTGCGAAAACGAGTTTAAAGCCAAGAACAAAAAAAACAAACTGAATACTATCTTCATAAATATGTAAACTAAAAGAAAAAAGAGGCCGAAAAACGACCTCTTTTTTACCTAATGATGAATTATTTTACAATAATTTTTCTAGTAGTAGATTCACCATTTTCAAAGACAAAATGAACGATATAAACACCTTTTAATTCAAGGTCAAATGACAAGTTGGGCTTACCATTAGGCTGAATAGCCATCACTTTTTGACCCAAAGTATTAAAGACATTAATATTTTCAATTCCTTTTAATCCTTTCACATTAAAATTACCATTGGATGGATTTGGGTATACGGATAGCATTTCTTGCACTTTCTCATTTAAGGATAAGGAATTACAATCACAAGTATGAACCCCTAAAGAAGCC
>JAHEMP010000240.1 GCA_024643585.1 Crocinitomicaceae bacterium
AAGCCAAATCCGGCGACGACCGAGGTCCCCAAAGCACGTTTCTCCTTGGGTAAGCTTTCAGAAACCAAGGTAATGCCTGCTCCCAATTCTCCAGCTAAACCTATCCCAGCGATGAACCTCAAACCGGCATAAATAGACACGATATTGTCTTGCGGAAAATAAGGTAAAAAGCCACAGGCAATATTGGCCAATGAATAAACGAGTATAGAGCCAAACAAAACGGATAGACGACCCTTTTTATCGCCAAAAACACCCCATAAAATTCCTCCCAATAACAAACCAAACATTTGCCAATTGATTATGAGTGTACCCGCATCGTCAGCATTCACTCCAAGGCTTTCCAGACTTTTAATTCTAACAATCCCAAAAAGGAGTAGGTCGTATATGTCGACAAAATATCCCAGTGCAGCGACTACGACTGGCAAACTAAACAACACAGAATTAGATTTTAGCATAAGATAAATTCGATGTTCAAAGATATTAATCCTTCTCAAATAGAAACTCTAACTGCGGATTGATTCAAGATTTGTAAATTCGCATAGTGAAAATGCATAAAAAATACATGCGCCGATGTATTCAATTGGCCAAAATGGGTGAAGGGAATGTTGCTCCCAACCCAATGGTGGGTTCTGTTATTGTATACAACGACCAAATTATTGGAGAAGGATACCATCGTAAATATGGTCAAGCACACGCCGAGGTCAATGCCATTAACAGTGTAATGGATAAATCATTATTATCCAAAAGTACCATTTATGTTAGTCTTGAACCCTGCTCGCATACTGGTAAGACTCCACCCTGCTCAGATTTAATTATATCCTATCAAATACCCAATGTTGTAGTTGGGTCGATTGATACATTTTCCGAGGTCAATGGAAATGGAGTTAAACGATTGAGAGAAAATGGCATCAACGTTACAACGGGAATTTTAGAGTATGAATGCAGAGAATTGAACAAACGTTTTTTTACTTTTCACGAAAAAAAGAGACCCTACATAATTTTAAAATGGGCCCAGACCAGAGACGGTTTTATTGACAAGAGAAGGGTTAATAATGAAAAGGGTATGAATTGGATCAGTGCTCCTGAAACTAGAAGCTTGGTTCACCTATGGAGAAGTCATGAAATGGGGATAATGATTGGCAGAAAAACGGCTGAAACAGATAGTCCTCAGTTAAACGTTCGCGACGTGGTTGGAAAAAGCCCAATTCGAATTATAATAGATCCACAGCTGAGCTTAGACTATGAATATACTAGAAATCAAAATAAAGCAAAAACCATTGTAATAAATTCTGTCAAATCAGAAAAAAGTGGTACCGTTGATTTTTTAAGACCCAAAAATCTCGAAATACCAACAATATTGAGCGAACTCTGGAAACTGGATATTCAGTCAATTTTAGTTGAAGGAGGAGCCAATACCCTACAACAGTTTATCATTTCCAATTCATGGGATGAAATCAGAATTATTGAAGGAGAAGGTTTTTTCTTAGAAGGGTTAAAAGCTCCAATAGTAAATAGATTGCCGAACAATATTGTTGAATTCGGAAAGGACAAAATATTCGAATATTGGAAATAATTACATTTCCTCGTATTGCTGCTGCGTTTTCTGTGGTTTTGCTGTTTCAGTATTTGCCTTATCGTCTTTTTTCTTTCGCCCATCTCTTGAAGAGCCACAAGCCACCATTAAAGCAAGTAAAAAGCAGCCAATAATTATTTTTTTCATTCGTTCTTTTTCTTCAAAGCTACGAAATTTGAAATGTCAATTAACAATCAAATCTTATATTTATAAAAAATAATTCATGAAAATTCATTCTATAAATACTGGGTTTTTCAAATTAGACGGAGGAGCTATGTTTGGTGTTGTTCCCAAAACTCTATGGGAAAGAACTAATCCGGCTGACAAAAATAATTTATGCACTTGGGCAATGCGAAGTTTGCTAATTGAGGATGGTAATCGATTGACGTTAATTGATACCGGAATCGGCAACAAGCAGTCCGAAAAATTCTTCTCTCATTATTATTTGCACGGAAATGATTCACTAGATGGTAATTTGAAAAAGCTAGGGTTTCACAGAGAAGATATAACAGATGTTTTTTTAACACATTTACATTTCGATCATTGCGGTGGAGCAATAGAATACAACGCTCAAACAGATCGTTTTGAACCAGCATTTAAAAATGCATCTTTTTGGAGCAATGAAAAACATTGGAAATGGGCTACGGAGCCAAATGCGAGAGAAAAAGCCTCTTTTTTAAGTGAAAATATTTTGCCCATAGAAAAAAGTGGTCAATTGAAAATGATTAATCGAACAAGTGATTTTGTCGAGGACGCCTACCCAGGAATCGATCTTTTATTCGTGGATGGTCATACGGACAGTATGATGATTCCTCACATTAATTACAAAGGAAAAAAAATTGTTTTCATGGCTGATCTATTGCCAAGTGTCGGTCATATACCTTTGCCTTTTGTTATGGGTTATGATACTCGACCCTTGATAACTTTAGAAGAAAAAAGATTATTTTTGGATAAAGCTGCCAATGAAAACTATTACCTTTATTTCCAACATGATTCTGTAAATGAACTCTGCACATTGAAAATGACTGAAAAAGGACCGCGTTTGAATCAAACTTTTCGTTTTTCAGAAATTTTCAATTAATTAGTTTGAAGTACAATAAATTTAAAAATGAACAAATATTTCATTCAACTTTTTCTACAAGAAAAAATGGTAATCATGCCCGGTTTTGGCGTGTTAACCTTGGTGAATGACGATTTTAGTCAAATTCATTTTCGATCAGATACAAAAATCGATGATGGCAAGTTGGTAAATTACATCTGCGAAACAGAGGGGATAGACGAACAAACAGCAAAAAATAGGATTGCAAAGTTTATTCGTGAAATGGAGTCCAATTTGAACAAAGGTGAAAGTTTTGACATTTTTGAATTTGGCAGTTTCAGCAAAAATGAGAATGGCAATGTTGAATTTGAGTCACGGCTAGTCGAACCCAAGCCTATTCAGGAAGAAAAGGAATTGGAAATCCCTACAGAAGATCGAATTGAAAAACCAATAAAACAATCCATAAGTGAATCAAAAGAAAAATCCGTTTCGCATGAACACATGGACTCCATTGCATTGATTCAAGCTTTGTTGAAAGGTGATATTGCGACTGAAAAAACAACTGAGCAACCTATTGAAAAGCCGAAGGTCGAAATTCCTGTTAAAAATAAACCAGTATCAAAAGAAAACAATAAAAAACCTTTGCCTCCTAAAAATGCTGTCAAAGTAGAGAAGAAAGACAATAAAAAGAAAAGAAAATTTCCTTTTTGGGCGATTTTCCTTTTGATTTCTTTAATCGGTATAACACTTTTTGGATGGTACAATTTCGATACTATTCAGAAATATATTCCATTTCTATCTGCAAAGAATCACAAATCCACTGCAATTGAAAAAGTAGGCATTATAAAAGATTCAACTTTAAATGCGCAAACTGCTGAAATTGATACATTAAAAAAAAAACACTTGTCGAGACTCAAAGGCCAAGCAAAGTTGATTTTGTAGAAACAAATAGGAAAATAGGAATCTATCACATTATTTGCGGTGCATTCAAGATTCAAAATAACGCCATTAATCAGGTTAAAAGACTGGAAATGGAGGGATACAAATCCGAAATTTATGCGCGCATCGGAGGCCTTTATCACGTTTCTATAGCCAATTACCCAATTCGTCCTCCAGCAATTACTTTTTTAAGGGAGCAGAGAACAAAAGGAAAGAAAGTTTGGCTTCTAGAAAAATACGTTTCGAACAATAAACGGTTCAAAAACAACAACTAATACTTGGTTTCAATTGTATTATTTTGTAACTTTGGTTTGAATTATTTGAAAAGTGATGTTTATATGCGCCATTTTTCCAATAATTTCAATATTTAGAAGACGAATACACTCAAACTATTGAAGTTATGAAACTGAATACTCTACTATTCTTAGG
>JAHEMP010000024.1 GCA_024643585.1 Crocinitomicaceae bacterium
GTCTGAGATTTTAAAGGCAGCTGGATATGATGTGATTAAAACTCAAATAGTAAACGACAGAGGAATACACATCTGCAAGAGTATGTTGGCTTGGGACAAATTTTCTCCTTTGAATGAAAAGGAGAAAAAGAAACGCCGACTAATACCGGGTTAAAAGGGGATAAGCTGGTTGGAAAATACTATGTAGAATTTGATAAAAATTTCGTTTCCGAAGCCAAAAGCATCATTGTAAATTGGGAAAATGGCAATTTTGATGGTTTTTCAGAAGAAATAATAAACGAGTATAAACGACTTCAGTCCTCTAAAAACGGGAAGGATGAAAAGGCAATTAAGGGAATTAATGATAAAATTCTTGATTTAGCCAAAAATCAAACTTCCTTATTGCTTGAGGCAAAGGAAATGTTGGTTAAATGGGAAGCAAAAGACCCACAAACTTATTTGTTGTGGACGACAATGAATGGTTGGGTGTATGAAGGTTTTGCTAAGACCTACGAAAGAATGCAAGTCGATTTTGATAAAATTTATTACGAATCGGATACCTATATTATTGGGAAAGATTTAGTGGTTGAGGGTTTAGAAAAAGGACTTTTTGCCAAACGCGAAGATGGTTCCATTTGGGTGGATTTGACTGCTGACGGCTTGGATGAAAAATTATTACTCCGTTCTGACGGTACGGCAGTATACATGACCCAAGATATGGGAACTGCTTTCGACCGTTATCGAGATTATCCGAATTTGAATGGAATTGTATATACAGTTGGAAATGAGCAAGATTATCACTTCCAAGTGTTGTTTTTGATATTAAAAAAATTAGGTTATTCTTGGGCTAAGAATTGCAAACATTTGAGCTACGGAATGGTTGATTTACCTTCAGGTAAGATGAAGTCGAGAGAAGGAACCGTGGTCGATGCAGACGATTTGATGGAGGAAATTGTTGGAAAAGCGAAAGATGCGACCTTGGATCGCGGTCACATTGAAGGCATGAAACCTGCTGAAATTGATGAATTGTGCAACATGATAGGTATGGGCGGTTTAAAATATTACTTGCTTAAAGTAGATCCCAAAAAACGAATGATGTTTAATCCCGAGGAATCGATAGAATTAAACGGAAACACGGGTCCATTTATTCAATATGCTTATGCACGTATTCAATCTCTATTGAGAAAAGCGGAAGTTAGCGAGGTATCTACCACCGAATCATTTTTAGCGGAAGAGATTGACGTTATAAAAATAATGAATGAAGCTCCAAGAGTTGTGTTAGAGGCAGCAGAAAATTTATCTCCAGCTGTTTTAGCCAATTATTTATACGAGTTGGTTAAAAGTTTCAATCATTTTTATCAGAATGTCTCTATTTTCAACGAAGAGGATTTGGCACTGCAAAACCGAAGACTTGTTCTAGCCAAAAATGTGGGTGAAATTATTCACGATTTCTGCCATCTATTGGGTATTTCGGTTCCTGAAAAAATGTAATAGGTTTTACCTACTCTAAAACACGTTTTAGAGTAGGTTTCTAATTTGGAACGGGTGCGTCAAGACATTCAAATGAATGCTAAATCTAATCTTGTTCAAATAAGAATTAGTAGTGTAACTATCCATTAAATTTTGACTCATCACAATTGGAAAATGGATCTGAAATATTCGTCTGAATTTGATTCCTACTCCTACGTTCCAGACACCTTCAATTTTATTATTGCTTGAAAAAGCCCCGGCATCCGCAAATACACCCAATCCAGGGAAATTAATTGGAACCTCGACAAACAAATTTGCGGTAGTCATCCAATCGGATGCATTCCCGAAAGATGCAGTTGACTTAAATCCACCCATGTTGTCTGCTCGTAATTGGTTATAAACAGAGCCTGTTCCTGGGGTTCTATTGAAAAACAAGTCATCAAAGAATAAATCTTGAACTCCATTATTTCCAGCTAATGCAAATTTAGTATTCTCGTATTCACTTGGATCACTTGTTATTGACCATATTTTACCACCAAATAGACGCAGTTCAACCCACTTATCTTTTTTGTTTTTCATGTAACGATAACGATATGTTGAAGTAATCATACTTCTCGTAGCGTTCGTAGATAATTTTAAATTTTCATAATAGTCTGTTTTCACATGCGTTTCCCATTGATGATCTGCACGATCGTAATTCAATAGATAGTCTATATAAGCGCCAACCGAAGTTTGTTCTCTAACGGCAAGGACATCCTGTCGAACCAATGTTTTTACCAATATTTCATTCGACCATGGTTTCATTGCTTTTCTATTCCCCAATTTCATTCGTACATATGGGCTTGCCGCATAATAGTAGTCGTTGTTTCCTCTAGAAAGGTCGTCCATTTTAAAGCTTCTTACGGAAACTCCAATTTTCGTTTGTTTCACTAGGTTTTTGGGTAAAAAGGAATAGGAAAAATCACCGAGACCTGAAACCATTTGACGACCAAAAGAATACATTGGAGCAATATAAAACTGAAATGGATTGGTTGGAAAGGCAACGTTGTGTATGGCTGCACCCAACATAAACTTATCTGAATTGTTGTAACCTAAAACAGGTGTCCAAAATAGATTTCTAGCGTTGGCCTCGTTATCTCCTCCAAAGTATTCTAATTTCAATGGTTCGAGTTTGCCAAACAACCTACCAGCAGACCATGTATTGTTATTTCTATTGATTTCTGGAATATTATTTAAGGAATCTATTTGAACTTTGTTAACTTCATATTCAGAGACAATTTCACGTTTTCTTGAGACGCCATTTTCTAACCAAATTGTTTCTTGATCACCGTCAGTTTTATTAAGTGTTACAGGAATTGGTCCGTCTACTTGACCGACATTCTTCACTACTGTTCTTGTTTTCCCATTTTTTGATTTAACCTTTTTGACTTTGTAATCAATGTGATTTGTTGTTTGAATTAAATCTGTAAAAAACCAATCTAAATTTTTTCCAGTTTTCTCCTCAAAAACGGCTTTTAAATCTTCCGGTTGAGGGTGTTTAAATTTCCATCTTTCAAAATATTCAGACATAGTTTCGTCGAATTTTTCATCACCGAGATAGCTTTTCAGATAATGAAAAACTAAACCTGTTTTTTGGTACATCACCAATCCATAATTCAAGGATAGAAAGTCCTCACTTTTGGTTTCAATGGGCTGGTCTTCTCCAAATCGAGTCATTAACTGAAATTGAATATCCGCTTGGTCATGATAATCCAAATCATTGAAATGAAACATTCCATTCAAGACCATGTCGCTAAGACGTGTGTTGCCAGGGTATTTTGTTTGGATGTATCGTATTTCATTGAGTGTATTTAGTCCTTCGTCCATCCAACCATGGTCACGTTCATTTGAACCAAGAATACCGTAAAACCAGTTGTGTCCTACTTCGTGTACAATCACCACTTCCAATTCGTTGGCGTTAGAAGCATTACCAATTACCGTTATATTTGGATATTCCATACCGCCTCCAGCGCTAATGGTTCCGTCAACAGCTGTTACTTGATTGTACGGATAATCTCCGTTCCAAAGAGAGTAGTAGTACGTTCCGTCTTTTAAATATTCAGATGCGTTTTTCCATAAATTGGCATTTTGTGGTGTGAACAATGCCCAGGTAGTGACTTTGCGCTTGGAGTGAGGTAATTCTACTTCATCTTTAAGGACATGATATCTTTTGTCTGCAAACCATGCAAAATCATGCACATTAGTTTGAGTATAACGAATCGTTTTCCTTTTTTCAGATGATGCTGGGAACTTCTCACTACCTGATTTTTTATAGTCTGAAACGACTAGGAAATTTTGTGTTTCTTCGGCTCTAATAGATAAAAATTCTTTTTCACTTTCCGTTTGCAAATCACCCGTAGCGCCTACTACATAGTTTTCTGGTAGAGTGATGCTAACATCGTAACTTCCATATTCTGAATAAAACTCGCCCTGATTTAAATAAGGCATGGCGTGCCAGCCATTCTTATCGTATACTGCTGGTTTAGGATACCATTGTGTAATTTGATAAGATTGACCAATATGCCCTAATCGAGATATTTTTCCTGAAGGAATTTTGACTTGAAAAGGGGTTGTTATCTTAATACTCTCTCCGGAAAGAAGAGGTTTTGACAAAAATAATTTTGCAATGTCCGGATTTTTAGTATCCAATTCCCAATTTGCTTTTGAACCATCAATTTGAAAGTCAACGTCACCCATGAATCCTTTGATGCTGTCGTTTCCGAATACAAGCAATTCGTTACCTTCTTGATAAAGTTGTTTCGCTAAAGCAGTTTTACCGTTTTTATAAGCGTTGGCCCACAAGTGTAAATAGATATAATCCAAGGCATCTGGGCTATTGTTAATGTATTCCATTTCAATATTTCCTTTCAAGAAATGGTCGACATCGTTCAGTTCTACGTCTATTTTGTAATTGACAGTTTGTTGCCAATAGTTTTGACTAAATATACCTTGCGAAAAAAAGAGTAGTAAAGTAAAAAGAATAAAGTTGGGTTTCATGTGCATACAATTGTTTGACAAAAATAGTCGAATTCTCATCTTCTTAACAAAAAAAAGTCGTTCCGAATTCGGAACGACTTTTCACAAAATTAATTGCTTTTATTTAACAATCTTAATGGTTGTTTCTCCATTTTTAGAGGAGAATTTGAGGAAGTAAACACCTTTTTCCCATAACGATGTTGAAATTGCAGTAGACTTTACAAACGTATTGCCATTGGATACAACTCGTCCGTTCACGTCCATTATTTCAAATGAAATGATTGTATTTGAAGTATTTTCTATGTTCAATTCATCAATAACTGGATTTGGATATACACGAATCGAATTCGACAGGTTATTCTCTTCGATTCCAAATGTTCCGGTTAAAGCAACGCATGCAGAATTAGTAGAACAGTTACCTTCTGTAATCATGACCAAGTAACTTCCACTTGTAGTTGCTGTAAAGGACTGATTCGTTGCGCCGTTTATAGGTAAATTATTTGAACAATCTACCCATTGGTACGTAATGTTTGCGCCCGTCGCTGTTGCAGTTGCAGTTGTTGAAGTTGTACTCACCATATTTGATGGAGGAATACATGTATCAACAAAACTTGATACACCACAAGGGAATAACTGATATCCTGAATCATATGGGGATGAATTGTCAAATTGACCTCCAATACCCGTAACATTAAATAGACCTTGAGGTGCCGGAGTTCCAGGAATGTCGGTATCCGAATCTATACGCATTACAAAAGTATTGACACCGTCGGTTACATTAACATTCGTAGAACCTGTTCCAAATGTTGCCATTGGAGTTACCAAAGAAAGTAGTTTCATTGAAATGTATTGTGATTCAGTCGTTTCGTCTAATGTCGTAACAACCGTTGGTGCCATAATTGCAACTCCTTGGTCTAAAACTTCAATAGAATCAGCAAAAACTTCAAGTAAACCGTTGAATTGCTCAATCTTTCCAAAAACTCTAAGTGAATCTCCTTCTAATGGATTATTGTATCCTGAAACGTTTGCAAAATTGAAGACGTTAATTCCTGAACCAGATCCGTCGATCATTGTTAAACTATATCCAGAATTTCCATCAAAATCCATACAATAAATAGTACCGGTTAATTCAACAAGAACATTTAGCGAATCAGCTACTCCAGTTGAATTGACAGTAGAAATTTGGTCTATTGTATAGTATGTATAATCGCTTGCTGTTCCAAAGACATAAACGGTATCATTTACGGCTCCGTTTGATGTAGCGATAATATTTCCAGCTAAATTCCCTGCTGCAGCCGCATTTGCTCTTGCGTGAATGGTAGTACTTGGCACTGCTCCAGCAGTTTGTGTTAGAACAATTGAATTTGTAAAACCAGTACCAGGTGTCAAAGAAATTTGAAAATTGGTTGGTGCTGAAATGGTAATATTACCTGTTAAACCAAGTCCAGATGCGGTAAAGGTTTGCTCTGCTGAAGGTGTTCCCACCAAATGGTCAAAGCCTGATAGCGTATCCGGTGTTAAGGAAATAACCGGAATAGCCGAGGAACATGCTCCTGGATCGGTGATTATTTGAGTCATTGTACATCCCATTGTGGAATTGTCTGAAATAGTCACAGTTACATTTCCTGCCCCTGCAGAACCTGCCTGCAATTGGAAAGATGTAGCTGAGCCGTAAGTGCCAGTGGTTGGTGTAATTGTTCCCGAAGGAACCGAAACGGTATAGGTAGTTCCCAATGTAAGTCCTGTTGGGTTCAAGCTAAATGTCAAATAATCGTCAGCTGGTACAGACCCGGTCCCGGCGTCGTTACACGTTAAAGCCGTTATTCCAGAATTCAAAAGATTACATCCTGAAGCGCCAGCTGGCGTTACAGAAGCAAATGTTGATCCTGCACGAATTTCGTCAATTTCAATGTCTCCAGTTCCAGTAGATTGGCGAATAAAAATAGAGGCAAAACTTGCAAAAGCTCCTGTATTGGTGTTATCTGTAAGGGTCGCTACGGGGGCTGCAGCTCCAGGTGTTGGGTTTACATATAATTTAGCAACATGGGGAGAAACAGTGGTATCCAAACTTACTACAACAAATACAGGTGTATTTATGGCATATTCTGCGGTAGTAAATGCCGTTGCATTTCCTGAGTTGGAAATACCTAATTTAAATGTATTAGTTGCTACACCTTGCTTTATCCACAATCTTGCCCAGAGTATAGTCAATGTTCCACCTGCAGTACCTCCAAATCCGTAGAAATAAGCTCCTCCAGCAGCGGTAGAAGTGTTAGCTGTACTTGGTACACTCATAATCATTGATGTATATCCAGTGCCTGTTATTCCTGAAAGTGGAATGTTTACATCTTCCGTTCCATTCGCCAATACGGCTTTGTTTCCTGTAGAGGCGGCTAATCCAGGGTAGGACAAACTAGAAGTAGTGGTAATTATTTGACCAGCAGTTCCACTGTGCGTAGTCCAACCATTCGCATTCAAAGCTCCCGTGTAATTGAATACGTCGACAACCTGTGCAAAAGAAATTTGTGTGAAAAGTAATGCAATAAGTAGTATAGATTTTTTCATAGTAATCTGTGTTTTTATTTGACCGTAAAGGTACTATAGAAGTCGTAAATATAAAAATATGATTATTAAGTTTTTATGAACAAAAAAGGCGAGTATGTTACCCGCCTATTATAATTGTTTTATTATCGTTAATCTTTCATGTGTTCATCTTCCTCAGGATCTGGAGGATAAAGTTTTACGGCATCCTTAACATTTTGCAAACGGTCCAACATATCTTCTAACTGTGAAACAGTCAGTTGTTTGCCAATAATCTTTTTGTCTTTGTCCAAAACAAATACTCTTGGATTTGAATAAATGTCATAGGTCAACGAGAAGTTTAAGGATTTGTAATCCGTGTACCTCGGAACAACCACTTCTGGCGTTTTCGTTGCCACATCGTACAAGTCTTGGGTTAAAGCTACGTTTATAAAGGTTAAACCATTTTTGGAAATGAACGTTTTCCATTTTTGGAAATCTTCCCCCATCGCTTTGCAAACGGCAAATACTTCAATATTTCTAGCTTTCCACTTCTCTGCGTATAACTTTTGAATTTTTGGAGTCGTTTTTTTGCAATGTCCACAGTCTGGATCCCAGAAATACAAAATAGTATAATCGGCGTTGATGCTATAAAAATCATGAAACGCTTTATCGGTTGTGTCTCTCAAACTAATATTAGGAGGTACTATACCCAAAACCGTGTTTTTTTGTGCTGGTATTTTATCACAAAGTTCAATCAATTTATCTTCAGGCATCCAGAAGGCTGGCGATTTGCCGTCTTCATTAAATGTACAGAAATATCTATCTGCCATCAATACATATACCTTGTCCATTCCCATTTGATTGCTTTTTTGGGAAGTGGTAATAATGGTTGTGACGCAATATCTAAAGAATTCAGATTTTTGATTGAGCGAATCACATAAACGAAATGCATATTTGTTGATTGTATCCCAATGCTGAACCATCATGTTTTTACCAAAATAAGTCTCTAGTTTGTTTCCAAAAATTGGAGAGTTCACCAAACGGTCATCTGTAAAGTCGACATTATCAAAATAATGATCTCTGTAATAGTGGTAATTAAAGTCTGGATCTATTTTTTCACCTTTTTCATTCAGCGGTGCAGGTGGCACCACGATATCCATGGACATTTTAACCAACTTAGACACCAAGGTAGTTTTATTGTCTTCGATTAGTTTATTTTGATAAGCTATTACTTCTTTTGATAGGTTTTCTATTTCTTCTGTTTTGGCTGCAAATTCCGGAGAATCTTTGTCTAAAGCCTTTCTAGCATCTGTCAAATTGTTGGCCTTCCCTCTTTGGGTCGATAAATAAGCCACATAGTCCAAAAAGATTTTATTTTCCACGGATTTTTTCACCTTCAAATTTTCGGTCAATTGTGGCATGGCCGTTTCCATGCTTATGTCTTCATTGTTGTAAATGAATTCAAAAAACTTCTGACCAGGCAACAATAAACCCAACATCCCTGGTTTTTGTTTTTTACCATCGAATTCTACAATACCATTTTTGATTTGAGCTGTATCAGCATAAAGTAAGTTTTTACCATAATACTTAATCAAATGCACAGTCGTATCTTTTACTCCTGTAACCTTGAATTTAAGTTTTTGACCAAACACAAAGGTGCTTGTGGCGAAAAGAAATGCAATAAGGATAAAGTTTTTCATAATTTGAATTGTATGTTTTCTTTTAAATTGACGAACAAAAATAATAATGGTGAAGGTTTTAACAGAATATTAACATGTTTAATATTCGTTAAAAATTCCTTTTCTTGCATTTAGGTAACTAGCCAAAGCGAAAAGCAGATACGCTAAAACTAGTGCCACTATTGCCAACCATGCAATATTGTTCCCTATGTAAAGCCCTCCAGACTCAAACATTTTATCAAGAAACAATTTGAACACAAAGAAAATTCCTAAACCAATAGCAGCTACCAATCCGAATATTTTAATGAAATAGAAGGAGAAACTTTTTATTAAATCGTTTGGTGGGTAACCCATACGCAACAAAGTCCTTACTTCGTAAGCGTTTCTTGAGAGCAATAATTGTAAATATTGAATAAGAACCAAGCCTGAAACAAATACAGCAATTACAGAAATCCCTAAGACAACAAGGAACAAGGTGCCGACAACACTTTTTAACCTTCCTACAACCATTTGGGAGTTTTTAGATTCTAATCCACGCTTATTCAATAAATCTTCCACCAATCCAAATTCACTTTCCTTGCCAGAAATCATTATTTGCGTAATCTTACTTTCAGTGGTCGAAGCATAAATCTGATTTCCGTATTGCATAAAGCTTTCGGGAACTAAAATAGACGCTACTTCATTGGTAAAACCTATGATTCGTGCATTCACATGCTCTTCTTTGTCAGAATTATTTGGATCACGCAGGCGGAATTTGAATTTAATATCCATAGCTAAATCGTCCGAGATTTGCGGAATTCCACTGGCACTCATAAAAGTATTTAGCATGACCAAAAAGTCCCTAGGTAAAATCATCGGAACAAAAGAATCTCCTTTTTCCCATTTCCACTTTGCACTTTTCACATCCAAGAAATTTTGATCTACCGTTTGAATAAAAACGTCAGAACGAAAATAGGGGACCAATGGATCATCCGTTTGGAAAGAGACGTCAAAATTGTTGCTAATCACCGGCTTTACGTCTTGTATAAAAGATTCCGCTTTTATTTTTTCGATTTCTCTAGGTGTAAAGTCTGTTTTGCTCAAGTTAAGAGAGCTTGAATTCGTGACTTTTTTCTGAACAATGATAGTATTTGGGCCTAAAATATCCGCTCCTTTGCCAAACTCATTCACTTTAATCAGATAGTGAATTGATGTTACCAAAAATGTTATACCCATGAAAGCACCAATCATGGCTATTATCAATTGTTTCTTATCTTGATTTTTAAATAATATCCTGTTTAACATGGTATTACAAGTTTAATTCTCGTGTATAATTGTAACCATAATCCTCACCGAGAGAGGTCAATACGAATCCAGCCTGTAATTCCTCACAACGCTCATGGATAAGTTTTAAAGCAATTTCAGCATTGTTTTTGTCTAGATGAGAAAATGGCTCATCTAAAATCAGCCAGTCAAATGGCTGGCAGAGGGAACGAATAATGGCAACCCTTTGTTGTTGCCCCATAGATAGTAATCCACATTTTTGATTCCATTTATCTGCTATACCTAAGGTTTCTAATTTTTGCAATAGCTCTTCTTCAGAGTAAACATTCTGTAAACCATTCTTCAATAACAGATTGTCTTTTACACTTAAATTTGGGAAAAGTTGAAGGTCCTGAAAAACAACCGAGATTTTGGTTTGACGAAACAAAGTCCAATCGTCTGGAGTAAAGGTTTTAACATCTTTCCCATCGTACGTAATTTGACCAGAATAATCTTTTCTTAGGCCAATAGAAGTAAAAGTAAAAGTAGATTTACCTTTACCACTTGATGCATTTAGGAGTATCCTTTCGCCCGTTTTCAATTCAATTTGACTTCCCCAAATACTTTTGCTCCCATGTTCGATGGAGGCTAGTGGGGTAGGCATAACCTTGTGAAATGTAATATTCATTGTTTTGGTTTTCTAGGTATTTTCAATAATCATTCCAAAGTTGAGGGAATATTGAATTCAGAGTGTGAATTTGCTTAATTTCTTTCAAATTAGAGAAGGTATCTATCTAAATTTCAAATGAAAATTGATTTCATGTATTTTTCAATTTCACTTTTCCGTTTTTCCTTTGTCGTACCAGTCAGCCAAATGTTTTGTTCGTTGCGTCTAAACCAAGTTAATTGACGCTTTGCGTAACGTCTGCTATTCTGTTGAATTTGTTCTATGGCCATTTCTAAATTTATCTCTTCGTTGAAATGAGAAAACAATTCTTTGTATCCGACGGTATTCAAACTCTGTACGTTTTGATAAGGAATCATTGATCTTGCTTCTTCGAGAAGTCCTAATTTTATCATTTCATGAACCCTCAAATCAATCCGATGATAAAGCTCCTCTCTGGTCAATGTCAAGACAAATCTATGGATTTCAAAAGGACGTTTGACTTTTTGATTTTTACGAACTTCACCCATTTTTTTTCCTGTGAGGGCGATGATTTCCAATGCTCTTAAAACTCGATGTGGATTTTTAAGATCAACTTGACTTGCATATTCTGGATCGGCTTTTTTAAGTTCTGTTTGTAAAGCGAGAATTCCTTCTTTTGCAAGAAAATCGCTCCATTTTTTTTGCTCTTTTACATCGCTAGGAAGCGGGTCTAAACCATCGCATAATGCATCAATGAATAGACCTGATCCGCCAACCAAAATAGCGACATCCCCAGTCTTGAACTCTTTTTCGAGCACTTCAAGAGCCTCGCGTTCAAATTGCGCCGCAGAAACAGGGTCAGTAATGGAATGAGAATCAATAAAATAATGTTGTACACCATCTTGCTCTTCTTTGCTTGGTTTAGCAGTCCCAATGCTTATTTCTTTGTAAAATTGTCTGGAATCCGCTGACAAAATAGAACAATTCCATTCTTTTGCCAAGGCAATTGACAGTGCTGTTTTGCCACTTGCCGTTGGTCCTTGAATAACAACTAGGTGTTTCTTGTTTTTCAATTGTTATTTGTACGTTTCTTTATACTGTAAGTACCGTTTGTAAATATCTCTGACATACCTATAGGTTATAGAGCCGCGCATAGAGCCATTGCGCACAACCGGATCGCCATAAAATTCTTTTTTTGACAATTTCAACACCATTTCTTCCACATTGTCATCCCAGACGGATTTGTCCTTTCCGTATTTTTCGGCTAAACGTTGCGCGTCCAATATGTGAGCTTTACCGCAATTGTATGAAGCAAGGGCAAACTTTATCCGTTGCAAATAGTCTGGAATAGCGGACCAAGAACTAATGTCCCTTTTAAATTTTTTTCCACCGCCCATGATTTGAACTTCAGGAGGGGAATCTGGATGAACACCGAACAAAGGACCTATTTCTGGCATAAATTGCATCATAGAATAAGCTCCGCCGAACGAAACAGCATTTGGATTAAATTTCGATTCCTGGTAGGACAATGCAGCAAGCCAACGCCAATCAATATTGTGCTTTTCTCCAGCCGCCTTAAAGAATTGATCATAAGCAGATAATTCCCCTTTTTTCGTTGGTTTAGAAGCTTCAGAGGTGTGAATAGAAATTGGAATTAGCTCGTAATATTTGTGGTAGATGTATTTGTAAACCGCTGTATTCGTAAATGTTTCCAGCCAATTATCCAATTTTGCTTTTAGCACTGGACTTGATTTTCGCAATCCAAAGGCAATTTTTTGTTTTGCGGATAAAGGCACGCTGATATCAATGTTTTCAAAAAAACGTTTATTGATTTTAGCAATATTTTCCTCAACTACCGTATAATCAATTATTCCTTCTGATACAAGCTCAATTAACTCCTCAGCGCCAACCAAGCCATCTTCGGCTTTGATGAAGATTGTATCGCCAATTTCTTCCTCTAAGTTTACCAGTCTGTCAAAGTAGCTTGATTTTTTCCAAACATTGACTTTTTTCTTTGCCAATTGAGAAGCTTCTGTCAAAAGCGGTTGTGAAAAATCAGAGTTTGGATCGGGTAGACGCTGAACAAGGACTTGTTGGATGGATAATAAAGGCAAACTAAAGTCTATTTCTTTGGCTCGTTCCCTTGTTACCGTTAAGTTACACGCTAAAATATCTCCGCCGCCGTCTTTTAATTCATCAATTGCATTGTCAAGATTTTCTATGATTTGTATCTCTAATTCTACACCAAGTTCCTTTGCAAATTCTTTGAGTACTTCGTATTCGAAACCCATTTCTTTTTCACGGTAAAGGAAGTATGAACTTGAGCTATTCTCCGCTAAAACAACGAGTTTGCCTCGCTTTAGAATTTGTTCCAAATCGAATTGATACCCAAGTTCATTAAAGGTTGATTCCTTCTTTTCGCCTTCCATGACACAAGAGTAGAGGAGGGCAATAGAAACAAAGGGAATAATGAATAAGGCAAGCTTTTTAACCATATGTAATCCAAAAATAGGAAAATGAAAGTTACAAATAAAAAGTAATTTGACTTTTACCCTAAATCAAGGCTATTCAAATGGATATTTGCGTCGCTCATATACATTTGAAAAGCTAGTTTTATTTCCTTTTCAAGGGTTTCAAAAACTTCAGCACCGTGTATTAATTCATTTTTAAATGAGATTCTACCGGATACCCCCATACAAGCTCTCTGCAAGCCATATGTGTACTGGTATTGAAACAGCCAATTTTTTTCCATCATCTTTGTCAACATAAATCTAAAGTCAGGCGTGAAATCTGGATTTTTAAAATCTATAGACTTGTAAAAATTTTGGATGAAGGTTTCGAAAGGCATTTCATGAAAATCCGACCAGTTCTTTGCTAAAAGGTGATCAAAATATAAATCCACAGCGACACCAGCTACTTTTGGAAGAGGCTTGTAAAGCGTATGAAGAAGATCCAAAACGGCAGGGTGATGATCTATATAAGAATCTATAGAACGGTGCAAAAATATTCCTCTTTGTGTGGTTTTGGAATAAGATGACAAATCTTTCCCTTTGATAAAGTCACCCAAAAGGTTAGCAGCCATTAATTCAGTATCGTTTCTCGAAAAATATAAGTGACCTAGGAAGTTCATTCCTTAAATGTAATGAAATAAACAAAAATTTGGGCCTAAAAAAACGCCCTTCCATGAGAAAGGGCGTTTAGTTTATTATTGACTGATTAATATTCGTCCTCGTTGAAGAGGAAATCTTCTCGAGAAGGATAATCAGGCCAAATCTCTTCGATGCTTTCGTAGATATCTCCTTCGTCTTCTAAATCCTGCAAATTTTCTACAACTTCGAGAGGCGCACCTGCACGAATGGCGAAATCTATCAATTCATCTTTCGATGCTGGCCAAGGTGCATCTTCCAAATAGGAAGCTAATTCAAGTGTCCAATACATTTTTGTAAATTTAAACTGTTATTTGGCGCAAAAGTAATCTTATTTTCAAACAATCCAAAAGATGAGCAAGAAACTTTACTTTTTTGTTTTATTCGGCACAATATAAACTAACAAATCACATGCTTTTTTGTTTACATTCTTGGTTTCCATGGGCTTTCAATCGCTCCTAGATCTTGCGTTAATTTTCTACTTAAAACAAATAGATAATCACTTAAACGATTGATATACCTAGGAACCACTTCATCCACATGTTCATTTTGCATTAAATCGACTACAATTCTTTCAGCTCTTCTACAAACGCATCTGGCAATATGACAAATAGAAACTGTCGGGTGACCGCCGGGTAAGACAAAAGATTTCATTTCGGGCAAATCGCCATCCATTTCATCCATCCATCTTTCCAAGTTTTCTACGTCCTCATCAAATAATCCAGGGATTTTCATTTTTGATTTGCCAGGATCGCTCGCAAGACTTGACCCGATGGTGAACAAACGATCTTGAATTTCTAAAATTTGTGTTTTGTACTTGGAATTTATTTCTTGATCCCGAATTAAACCCAAGTGGGAATTCAATTCATCCACCGTACCATACGATTCAATTCGCATCGAGCATTTTGGAACACGGGTTCCGCCAATTAATGAGGTTTCTCCTGTGTCTCCTTTTTTAGTATAAATCTTCATGTTTGTTTACAAGGTTGTTCTTTTAATTTTCAATTCGGCAATCCTCATAGCTTTTTCTGGATTACGTAAATTTTGAGCAGAGCTAGTCAAATACTTGTGTCTTCCATCCATATAGGCCAGTTGGAAATCTATCCATTCAAGTTCGCTAAATTCTCTTCCGTAAATAAATAGTTCATCACGAAGAGAATTCGCAATTGTATAATAATCATCCCGACCAAAATAATCGTGATCACTGTCCGACATAATATCATCTAACTGATTTGATGAAGGAACACCTTTTTCGGTAGAGCGTATAATTTCAGTAATCCGGAATATTTGTTCTTCTGTATATCCGTATCCAGGTAAATCCTCCATTACCATTTTTTTGGCGAACCGCTCATTATTTTCATATTGATAAATGAATCCTGCATCGTGATATAAAATGG
>JAHEMP010000241.1 GCA_024643585.1 Crocinitomicaceae bacterium
ACATAATCTAATTCATAATTTCTCTTTTCTGATAAATTGATACTCGAAACGTCATAAGTGTCATTTGAATAAATCTTTTTCAGTTCCTTCCGAGTTTTCAAATCGTACAATATAATCTCCGTTTTGTCGCTGTTTAGGTTGGTAGCAAGATAAACATCGTGCGGGTTCGGAGTGGAATAGTCAAAATCCAAGGGAGAGAAGGTGTCATCAATATCAAAGGTTTGATAGTCAACTAGTTTTCCGTCTATCTTATAGAAAAACTGAGTTTGCACTCCATTCACCACGTAAGCAACGCCTCTGAGTTCACCGTCTTTGTCAAATAAATAACCTGAAACAGGATTGCTGTCTTCTTCAACCGTGAATAGTTTCGTCAATTCACCGTTATTGATGTTCAATTTGTAAGGTTCTTCTTGTTGCTTGTTGTCTTTGTTCAAGCTAATGATGATGTGCTCCTTGTCTCCTTCCAAGGTCTCTAACAAATCAGATTTCACTCCAGGAAAGGGCGTCAATTCCAGATCATTTGAACCGTCGATATTGATTCCGAAGAAATGGAAGTTTTCATCTCCACCGCTGTCTTTCATGTATAAGATGCGATTATCAGACCCCCATAGATAGGCTTTTATTATGTCTTCGCCGTCTTTGACAATGGCCGTTTCTTTGTCGGTGGCTATGTCTTTAACGAATAAGGTTTTCTTTCCTTCCGTGTTTCGTTTTAAATAGGAAATGTATTTACCATTTGGCGATATTTTGAAATTAGACGCCTCTGGACTTTTAAAGAAATCTTCTACACTATAGTTGAATGTACCTTTTTCCTTTGCTGCTAATTTTTCTAGTTCTTCAGCTGAGGAAGGTAGAGAAGTTTTTCCAGGCATCGTTTTAATTGTTTTTTTCAAAATTAACGGGAAATTTTGTCCACCTTGTGAATATGTTCCAGAAAATGCTCCGTCCGTCAATTTAGCAGTGTAACTCAACTGTAATTTGTTCGATTTTATCGTCAATTCTTTGTTTGCGAGCACTGTTTCATCCATGGGGATATCACTTGCACCTTGCATAGGGACATCCAAGGTTGACGTCCAATTGCCGTCCTTTTCAGAAAGGTTAAAAATTAAATCAATTTCCATTCCTTGCACAGAAATAGCACCTTTCCATGGGCCAGCCATATCTTGAGCATTTGTCGTAAAGCTTGTTGTCAATAGCAGTCCAAGCATTACTAAAAGTTTATTCTTCATTCTTGTTTTCATGTTCATTTTTTTAAAGGGTTAACATTAATTTCACTAATAAGTAGCCTAATATTGCGGCTACAACTAAAATTCCAAATTTCAGCAATTTGATTTTTTGGAAAGTATTCGATTTTCTCTCAGTTGTCATATTCTTGTTTTTTCTGTTTGAATGTATTTCGATCGACAAGACAAATATGATGTGAAAAAACCTTCATTAAAAGGAGAACTTACCTAATTTTAGGAATATAGGGATGAAAACTAGTCTTTAAATATACTGATAATTAATTAGTTGTGAAAAATAAAGCAGAAATACACAAAACCGCTACTGTAAACCCTTGATTTATAAATTTAGGGTAAACCTACAATGAATTGAGTTGCTTAATGTAAAAGGAAGGATTCAAACCGGTGTGCAATTTGAAATATTTGGTAAAGGAATCAGCGCTTTTGTACCCCAACTCTTCCGCAATGGATTGGATGGAAAAAGAACGAAAACGGCGATCTTCTTTCAGTTGAACCATGGCATAATTAATCCTCAGGTCATTGATGTAAGTATTGAAATTTTTCTGAAATTCTTGGTTTATGACTTTTGATAAATACGAAGTATTCGTTTTAATTTTTTTCGCGACGTTATACGAACTGCAATCTGGATTTAGGAAAAAGTTTTTACGTTCAAGTTCTCTTAATCCTTCTAGTATTTGATTGGTAATTTCAGAACTTACTTCGGTCGAAGTATTTTCTTCGAGCTCCTGATCCTTGGAATCAATTATTTTTTTCTGATTTTGAGCGTTGTTTAATTTTGCTAACAACTTTTGAAATCGGAGTTCATTGCGTTTACGGATTCTATAAAAGTTGAGCAACAAGGCCAAGAGCAGTAAAACCAATAAAGTCCCCAGAATCAAAATAAGTTGTAAGAGATTTTTTTGTTCTTTCTTTTCATTTTCTAGTAGCCGTAGTTCAAGATTGAATTCTTTCATTTCTTTTTCTCGAAAAGCTTGACTGGCAGCACTTTTTAATTTTGAAAACTCCGAACTCGAAACAATGTACTTTTCAAAATAGAAATTGGCCTTTTCGAGTTGACCTGTTTCCTTGTAGGCATTCGCTAAGAGTTTGTAGTAATCGTCCATGTATCCTTCTTCTTCTGGCAGAACCTTGTAGGAATCAATTCCACTTTGAAGGATACGAATGGCTTCTTGGTAATTTTTTAGTCCCAATTCAGATTTGCCAATTTGATAATCATAGTTCAACTGAGTTAGGGGATATTCAGCAGGACACATGTCATGCGATTTTTTAAAAAGACTTCTTGCGTCAGCGAATCTTTTTTCGTCATAGGCTCTTTCTGCCTTTGAAAGATAATACACACTTTGGGTGCATTTATCGACGAATTTGAGGTGTTTTTTCATGTTTTCCTCACAAATTGCAGCCGAATCCATTAAATTCCTTTTTCTATATGAAATAGCAAGAGACGCATTTACATAAATTATTCTTGAGCTTTTTAATTCTTTAGTATAAGAACTGTCAATTTTTTTATCTGTAAAATAGGCTAACATTTCATGCCTTATTTCATTTGCTTTTACGTCATCTCCAGTAATTTGAAGAATGCTAGAAATGGTACTAAGTGCATATTCTTTCAGATCACTTCCCTCTATTGTTTTTGCAAGTTCTAAGCATTTGTATAAATTATCCAAGGAGGCTTTCAAATCTGTTTCCGCCATTTTTGACTTACCACGCAACAAATAGGCTCCTGCAATAATTTCTTTGTCGCCCGATGCTTTTGCCCAAGAGAAATAATCTTCAACTTGTCTGGCAGCTTTTGAGATTTTTTTTTCGAAAAAAGTCAATCCGATGGCGTATTCCCACGCGTTGCGCTCTTCTTTTACGTTGTTGTCTTTTCGTGCTTTTTCAAAGTAACGATCTACCCAATATTTGGATTTTGAGATGTTTATTTTCTGGTACACGGAAATGCTATCTTGCATAGCCTTATAGGAAATTGCGCCACCATTCTGTGCGGATGCAAATCCACTAAAAAGTAGTAGTAAAGTGACATATAGGACGCTGCCAAAAACTTTACAGATTGAAACAAAATTTTTCACACTTGTAAAGATAATAGTTACCCAAAATAATTTGACTTTATGAGCAACTATTATTTTAAGTAGACTAATTTCCTTTGGTGACGACGACTTTCCCTGTAATCCATTTGTTTCCAATCGGGTAGCGGATGAGGTACACCCCAGTCGGATACATCGACAAATCAATTTGCTTAACGCGGTCTTTGTACAGTTCTGTAACCACCATTAATTCTTTCCCCATAATGTCAGTAACGTACAGAGCTTCAATATCTCTATCGACTTTAATATTCAATAATCCGGTGGTTGGGTTGGGATAGTAACTCCAATTGATTTGGATGCTGTCTCTAACGATTGGTTGCGTCACTGTAGAATCGGCATTGGTAGTGTCGGTTATTGTATCCTGAATTGGGTATTGCACCAAAGAATCAGGATAAGGCAATTGAGGGTCTTGAATTTGTGATTGACAATCGGGCATGAATGTGTAGCTTTTTATCAATCTTACGAGCAATTGATTTAGTGTTTCCACTTCAAATTTATCAGTTGTTGGAGCCATATGGGATCCTCCAACGCCACTATGATTCGTTAAAAAAGTATAGGTTCCATTTGTACCCAAAGCCAAAATCCGCATTAAATATTCGGTGCTTTTGTCTGTA
>JAHEMP010000242.1 GCA_024643585.1 Crocinitomicaceae bacterium
AAGTCAGATTCTGAAAATAAATGAACATTATTATTTTCAACACTTTTAGTTGTGCTTTTTAGATTAGAAAATATATGGCTCTCTAAGAAATCGTTTTGTTCCATGGATTAAGGTTGTTTTGTCTGAAAGACTATAATGCAAAGGTATCACAATTGAAGAGCCAAATGTGTTTTCTGAATAAACTATAATGAGTCTATTGATTTAAAAGATAGAAAGCTAGGTCGCATGCGTCTTTTTGATAACTGAATTTTGCAGTTATTGGATTTTGATTCTTTTTTAAAAAGGCGCGTAAAGTAGCCGGTGCAACAAATTCAATTTGAATTCCTGGGTAAACTTGGATTAATCCTTCAATTTTGAATGAGATAGGTGACGCAGCAAATCGACCCTTTGTTCCTCGTGTAATTATTCCAACCTTGTCGAAAGCCTCTGCACCAAGAAAAGCATGGATTTCGCCAAGTAATTCTCGAACCCCCGAAGAGTCGAGGTGATCTTTCAACTCTAGTTTTCTTGTTTCAGTAGCGCTCTCTTTTATTGTCTGATTGGAATCGTTTTCCAGAGCGGAAAAAATGACTTTGTTTGCTTCTATCGAAATTCCCAATGCTTTCATGCCCGGATTTTTACGTTTAAGAATCTCATCTGTGTTGATCGATTAATATCAAATTCCCGTCTGGATCTTTGAACATCATGCTGGCCGGACCTTCAGCATTTTTAATTTTTTCTCCTTCTATGCTGATTCCCGCATCAATTAGATGTTTTTCTATAACTCGGATATCATCGAAGGTATCTTTGTTTTTTCCATCTTCGTCCCAGCCTGGATTGAAAGTAAGAATGTTGCCCTCAAACATTCCTTCAAATAACCCAATGAGTGTGTTTTCATTTTTCATAATGAGGTATTTCTGTTCCATTTTTCCACCCAGAATATGGAAGCCCAAGGATTCGTAAAAATCTTTCGATTTCTCTAAATTTTTCACACTTAAACTCATCGAAAAGGCACCCAAACGAATTTCGTTTTTGTCGGTAGCTGAAACTGATTGTTTTTCATTTTGAGTGATAAATGAATACAGACCTACACTTGTGGTCAGGGATAATACTAGGATAACTATGTTTTTCATTTTTTTAGTTTTAGGATTTCTTTTTCAATACTTAAGCCATATTCATAACCGTACTTGAATATTTTTTGGACTTTTCCCAAATCAAAAATTCCAAATTGACTCATATTTGGCGGTTGAATAAATAAATCGCATTTGTTCGTTTTCTCTTTTAAAGTACTACTCAATGCAAGGTGAAAACTTCGGTCTAAAATATTTTTTATGCTAATTTCTTTTTCTGTTTTTTGAATGGAATTAACGTCAATTCCAATCAAGGTGTCGCATTTGTTTAAAAGTGGTTCGATTGGGAAATTATTGAGCACTCCGCCATCGATAAATTGCGTACCATTGAAGCTTATGGGTTTGAATACGACAGGAACACAACTTGAAGCCATAATACAACGCGCCAATTCACCTTCAGAGAAATAAGCGATTTCGCCATTTAATATATCGGTTGCCGCTATGTGCAAAGGAATATGTAGCTCCTCAAAGGAATTTTCTGGAAAGTATTCCGCATAAATCTTCTCAAAAGATTTCATCGAGAATATGCCTTTTTTTTCCAATGATAAGTTTGAAAAGCTGAAAAAGTGACCATTTTTCACGATTTCCAATATTTCATCGATGGAATACCCTTTTGCATAGAATGCCCCGGCAATAGCCCCCGCACTAGTGCCTGAGATGATGGATGGTTTAATTCCAAATTCCTCCAAAGCTTTCAATAGGCCGAGGTGAGCAACTCCTCTAGCGCCCCCTCCGGATAAAGCAATTCCAATTGTTTGTTCCACTTTCTCAAAAGTTTTATCTAAAGTAGCAATTCCGATTCTTTCTAACGAATTGTTTGATAAGTTAAACGTTCGAATTAAAGTGAATTGGCGACTATTTTATTATTTTCACAGCAAAAACAATATCATGCAATTTCAAGAAATAATTGGTGCCGTTGAAGAATTTCACACGGCCTTCAAAATTGAAAACAACTACAACCCGACGACAGAATTGACGGAGTCGGATATCGATTTACGTCATCGATTAATGGCGGAAGAAAATGAAGAATACTTAGAAGCAGCCAGAAATGGAGATATTGTTGAAGTTGCCGATGCACTTGGTGACATGCTGTATATTTTGTGTGGTACCATTTTAAAACACGGTCTTCAAGGAAAAATAGAAAAGGTTTTTAATGAAATACAACGCTCAAACATGAGTAAATTGGATGCAAATGGACAACCAATCTATCGAGAAGATGGAAAAGTGATGAAGTCTGACTTGTATTTTCGTCCAGATATTGCTTCTATGCTCAAATAGTCTAGAAAATCATACCTGTTTCCCAAAATCTGAATCATTTTTGAGCCAAATATTGAATACGAAATGAATAAGTTCAATCTTCGCGTCTACGGCATTCTAATCAATAACAATCGTGAGGTATTGCTATCTTCTGAATTGCGGTATGGTAAATCTATGATAAAATTTCCCGGTGGAGGATTGGAATTTGGCGAAGGACAAAAGGAAGGGCTCAAACGTGAATTTTTGGAAGAGACAAGTATTGAAATAGAGGTCGGCGAATTATTTTATGTTAACGATTTTCTGCAGGTTTCGGCATTCAATGAGAACGAACAACTTATAAGTTTTTACTATTGGGTGAAATACGAGAATTCACACGAATTTGAAACAGTATCGCTAAATTACAAGCACGAAACGGAAGGGGAGAAGCTAGTTTGGCGATCATTGTCAGAGCTTTCCTCTACGGACATGACATTTCCTATTGACAGAGTTGTCGCTGATTTATTGACCAAATAATTCCTTTGAAGAGTTGTTCAACTTACATCTTAACCTTCAAAAAGCCAAAAGGAATCTGCTCACAGAAGCTTTCAAGTTTTTCATTGTAGGTTTGCGCGCCAATTAAAATTTGACACTTGGGCAAACTATCGGCAAATCGAGCCAAGAATCCAGGATTGTTTTTGATTAATGTTTGATTCGCATCATCAATGACAAAAAGACGAAGCAAATTCAAATTCAAACCACTTTGAATATATAGGTCGTAAATTCTTTTTGTTGTGCCAATGACTATTTCAGTGCCATCAAAAATATCATTCCTTTGCTGAATTTGTTTTCCTTTTTCATGGGCTAAATCAATGGTCAAATCCATATGTCGAGACCATTTTTTCAAATCTTCAAATCGAGCCATGGCTTCGGCATCCGTTGCGCAAATGATCAATACACGCGGTGAACCTTCTTCTGGTTCGGGTACTTTATGCAAGGCGGTAATCAAAAACATTGTCGATAAACCGACACCTCCTTCGCTCATCACGATTAGGTTTTTACCTTCCCGAATTTTCGAAAAAAGTTTCTTTTGTTCGGGCAGGAAATCTTGAAATCCTGCTTCTTTTAAATTTTCAGCAAGTGTTTCTTTAAGTTTATCGAAGGCCATGTACTCTTATATTTTGTTTGCAAAGATATCAAGACTTTGGGAGAAAGAAATAATCCATTTGGTTCTTAAAATTCCAGTGTATAAATTAATCTTATATCTATTGATTATTTCAATTTTTCGTTGTTCTTGTGTCGATCACTATCGCGATTCGTTTTCTTTTCTAAATTTTTCTTCAAAGCAGTTTCTAGATCCACTCCAGTTTGGTTGGCCAAACAGATCAGTACAAATAAAACGTCTGCCATTTCATCGCCTAGATCTTTGCTTTTATCCGATTCCTTTTCACTCTGTTCACCGTAACGACGAGCAATAATTCGAGCGACTTCGCCAACTTCTTCGGTTAACATTGCCATATTGGTCAACTCGTTGAAATAACGCACGCCCACTTCTTTAATCCAC
>JAHEMP010000243.1 GCA_024643585.1 Crocinitomicaceae bacterium
GCCAAAACTGACAAAGCCACTACAATGGTTGATATGAAATATTTCATTTTAATTACTTGATATTTATAAACAAAATTCGACTTGCAAAAGTTCACTACTTGACCGCCGTTAACTTTAATTATGACGTTTAATTCTTTTGAACCTGACACAAAAACAAAAAAACCTATCTACTTTTGCGATATGATAAAAGCATATAGCAAGAACTTTTGGATGTTGTGTATTTCGATGTTCTTGTTTATGACCAGTTTTAATCTCATCCTTCCTGAACTAAACATGTTCATAACCAACCTAGGAGGAGCCGATAAAAAAGGATTGATTTACACCTTTTTTGCTTTAACTTCTTTACTTTCTAGACCCTTTTCCGGCAAATTATCCGATACTATTGGTCGAAAAAGGGTCATGTATACGGGAGTTGCTATTGCGGCAATAACCAGTATGCTCTATCCTTTGAGCCATACTGTATTCTTCTTTTTGGCTTTGCGATTTGTCCACGGCTTGGGCGCAGGCTTCATGCCAACAGGAGCAACTGCGTTGATAACAGATGTCCTACCAATTGATAAAAGAGGAAGAGGAATGGGAATATGGGGAACATTTATCTCTTTGGGCATTGGTGTTGGTCAATCTTTAGGTTCTCCGATTAACAACATTTTAGGGATGAACAATTTATTCCTTATTTCAGCCATATTTGCTGTAGTCTCAGCTTTGTTACTTGGATTTGTAAGAGAAACTTTACCAAAAAAGCAAAAGCAAAAATTTAGATTTAGCCATTTGAAATTAGGCCTGAAAGACATCGTTGAACCTTCCGTATGGCCTTGTGCATTGGTCATGTTCTTATCGGCTGTAAGTTCAGGTATAATATTTACCATTACGCCTGATATTTCTGAGTATCTGAATATTTCAAATAAAGGTTGGTTCTTTATGTTTTATACAATATCCACCATATTTGTTCGGCTGTTTAGCGGAGGATTATCCGATACTATTGGAAGAAGAAAAACCTTGGTCATCGGGATGATTCTGTTAATTATAAGCGTCATGATGATTGCCTTTTCAACCACCTTAGAATTGTACACGACATCAGCTATAATTTTTGGAATGGCAACTGGAATTTCAAGTCCCACCATATTTTCTTGGACCGCTGATTTATCTCATCCAGAAAGAAGAGGAATCGGTTCAGGCACTATGTTTATTGCTTTAGAAGGTGGTTTCATTGTGGGGTCACTTTCTACCCTATTCAGCTACGACAGTACTTCGGCAACTGTGCCTGTTGCCTTTGGATTTGGAGCATTTCTTGCGTTTGTTTCGCTTCTTTATTTGCTTTGGCACCTAAAATACTCAACCTCAGCTACTTGATTTTTAAATAATAGCGCCTGTTTATTCTACATGAGTTCAAGTCTTAATTCAAATAGATAGATAGACTTACTATTCCACTTTTAGATTCAATCCACTTCATCTACAATTTGAAGATATCTTCTTAGGTATTTTGTACCAATGTAAAAAGGAATCGTATCCAAAAGAGCGAATACAACTTTAAAAAGGTAAGAGCTTAAAATGAAGAAAAATAGCTGTAACCCAACCGATGCGTTCTCTTTTATTGGTAAGGCGTTCGCGTAGTAATAAGTAATAAGTATAACGGCAACCGAATCGACCAATTGACTTGTCATAGTTGAAACATTGTTTCGCAACCAAAGTTTTTTACCGGCTGTTTTTGTTTTCAACCAATGAAATACGTGAACGTCACAAAACTGAGCTGCCATATAAGCTAACATGGAAGCAAAGGTAGCACCGAAGGTATAAAACCGCATTTGATAAAATGAATAACCATAAGGCACTTGGGCTTTCCCGTCGACAACTGAAATCTCCAATAATCCCGAACTATTCAATTCCACAGGTGCGTTAAGTGAGCCTCCAAGCCAAAGAATAAATAAAACCCAAACATTTAAACCCAATCCTACCCAAACCACGAGGTTTGCCCGTTTCCTTCCATAAATTTCAGAAATGAAATCTGTACACAGAAATGTTATTGGGTAAGCTAAAACGCCAATTGCTAGTGAAAATCGAACCGGGCTATCATCTGGAATTCCCAACCAATGAGACAAATCTATGAATCGTGAAATACCCAATATATTAAGCATTGTGAGTGAACCAAGAAACAAACCAGCCAATGAAAGAAAAACAACTTCTCTTCTAAATTGAATTTTTGATGCTACTCTCTCCGAATTACCATACATATATTAAAAGTATTGAATTTATTTATACCTAGACCATTTATCCCATTCAGCCTAAGCAATGTTTAAGTGATGTAAAACAAGGATAAATAAAATTTTGTTTTTTGGTTTTCAACTTATTATTTGCACAAGCATTTAGTTTCGACCTTTTTCAAAAAAGGGATGCAAGGCAAAAAAGAACAGAGCAGGAAAAAAATGCATTGGAATCGCTAATCCTGGAAACAACTCAGGATAATCAAATTCCAAAGGAAGAGTAAACGCTATTGGCCCAAAAATGCTTAAAAAAGAAAAAAGAAGGATTAACAAGTTCATTGCACCCTTCCACTTCATCTTTCTCATCTTAAAAAGAAACATGTACCCTAAAGTCATCAACATACAAGCAAATATACTCGTACTAGCCACGGCAATTGGTGACAAGACTGATTCGAAGTCTACCATGGTTCCTCCTTCGTAAATTTTCAGATAAACAATTCCGCTTATAGCTGATAGTATTCCTGACAACAATCCTCGAAACAAAATGTTCTTCATTTATTACTTGATCAAGGGAATGGAAACATCCAATTTAATTTCGTCGGATACTTTTTTGGAATTTCCTTCCATCGTTCCAACTTTGAAATCTAGACGTTTAACCGAAAACTTTGCGGCCACAACATCCTTTTCAAAAGTAAAGGGAACCGTCATTTTTTTCGATATTCCATGCATTGTTAATTCGCCATTGACTGAATAGCCAACTTTTGATTTGGTAAAATTTGTGGATTTAAAACTTATGTTGGGGTATTCTTCGGCGTCAAACCATTTATCGCTAATAGCATGTTTGTTTTTCATACCATTGCCTGTATTTATAGAGTTGACATCCACCACAAATGAGAAACTCGAACTTTCCAAATTACTTTCCTCGAAAACAACCTCTCCAGATAACTTTTTAAATATACCTTCGGCATCTGTCCCTACAAATCTAATCGAATAATTTTCGTCAATTTTCCACTTCGTGACTGTTTTCCATGTAAAGGCAGAAAGAGCAAGAACAGCCGTTGCGAGGAAGAAGTATTTAATATCCTTCATGTAATGTATTGATTTAAGTCGTTTTTTAATAGCTAATTGAAAAATCCAAATTCATCAAAGTATGTGATGTAACCCTCTGAAAATGTTTGCCTCAAGAATATCCGTTTCCCCATCTTGAACAAACATTGCTTTAATTTCCCCAAAAAGTTCGTCTTTATCCTTTTGGGTATAATTGTTATGCTCTATTGCCGCCTGTATTTTTTGAATACTCACATAATCGTTGTTTTTCTCAAATTCTGCGTGCATCTTCTGGTATTCTTCCTTTCCGACTTTTTCTTTTATAAATCTTTTTTCGTCTTTTGATTCTGAGAAATTGGCATTGGCACAAAAAATTAAAACATAAGTTTTTAATTCTTCCCTGGTCCATATAAGGTGATTGTCTGGCATGGTTATAATTATTAAACAAACATTGCTGTTTGCGAAGGTAAAATAGTTCTATCGGAAAGGTAATAAAAAAATAAGATTCAGCCAATATTTCAGTTCTTCAATTGTAGGCGAGAATTGCTTTCGATAATACAAGAAATCTATTTGTGAGTCAATAATCTATTAGGATTTAAATAATAGACTAACCTTATAGTATTTATGCTAAATT
>JAHEMP010000244.1 GCA_024643585.1 Crocinitomicaceae bacterium
GTTTTGCTAAATGTGTTCCATGTAAAATTAATATAATCGAATACAACCCTATTGATGATGGCGTACTGAAACAAGCCGACGCACGAAAAGTAGATGCTTTTGCAGAATACCTCGAAGCACGAAATATGATTGTAAATGTTCGCAGAAGTAGAGGGAAAGACATTGACGCGGCTTGTGGTCAATTGGCAAATAAAAACAAAGCAATATTGAAGGAAGAGCGCATTCTTAAATAATCATTCCCTATTGAGTTTTTTTGAAAAAGCGCATTTCTTCTTTAAATTATCTTCATCGCAGATTCGCACCACTTGTTTGAAAAAATATAACTTTAGTCCATGAAGAAAATCCTTGTCTTTTTATTTGTTGCATTTTGTGGAACTCCCATTTGGGGACAAATAAATGTCAGTCAAGGTGAATGGGTAAAACAAGATACGAAAGGCACACATCAAGGATTTGTCATGACCGACAGCAATTTCCTTTATTCCATCGATTATTACAACAATAATTTTCGAAACGAACAGAAATTGATTGCAAAGGTCTACGACAAAAAAAAATTAATTCCACACAATAGTTTCGATATTGCCCCTGAAAAAAAGTCTGGTCGAGAAATCGATTTGGTTCAAATTTTTTCGGTCCAACAATCAATGGTTCTTGTGATGGTTGAAAATTCAAAAAGCGATAGTTTCCAAAAAAGAATTCTCTTGCAACTTATTCACCCGGACGGAACACGTGAAGAACCAGTTATCGCTGACACATTACCCTCTCAACAAAATGTAAATGAGGATTTTCAAGTTATAGTTGACAAAGAAGAAAAAGGATTCATTATTTGCATAAATTACCCCGTTTCGATTGAATACAATCAAAAATTGAAGATAACTGCGTTTAATAGCGATTTAAGTCAAAAATGGAGAAAAACTGTAACTTTTCCGAACAAAGAAAAACAATTCATTTTTACGGATTGGCGCTACGATGGGGGCAATAAAGTCTTTTTCTTATCGCGTCATATTATTGATATGTATCAAGCCGATATGGAATTTGCCAATATTGATCAAAACAAATATTTTCTTTGGGGCTACGATAACCAAGCAGATAAATTGAAAGAAATTGAATTAAGCCTAAACAAACGTTTTATTCACAAAATCACTATTGAACAGGATGAAAATCGGTGGGTAGTTGCTGGAATCTACGCGAACGATAAATATTTTCATTCAGATGGGGTTTTCAATTTATTACTGGATTCAACTTGGAATGTCGTTTCTCATACTATACACAACCTAACAGTTGAAGAAAATCAAAACTACGCCCAATATTCAGACCCTAAAAGCACTCGAAAAGGAATCGACGATATTCAAATCAAGAACATTGTTCCCATGAAAAATGGAGAATTTGCAGTGATAGGAGAAGAATTTTACAAAGAAATTGAAGATCCGATTGATGGTAGAATGAGCACCTCAAATTTTACTGAAGTACTCCATTACCAAAACATTTCAATTTTTTGGTTTGAAAAAAGTGGAGAATTCAAAGGTTTATACTGCATTCCCAAAAATCAGATATCCACAAATGATAATGGGACGTATTCCTCATACGCGATGGCAACAAATAATGAAGAAGTTTTTTTGTTTTTCAACGATCATCCTAAAAATATGTCGCCAGATAAATCTTATGTTATGAACCCAAAACCACTATCCGAATTCAGAAAAATGTACTTAAAATGCGTGCAAATAAATAGTAAGGGTATATTAAAAGCTAATCCTGTCACATCTTCTTCTCGAAAGGCCAGAATACGACCAAAAAATGGATCACAACTTTTGGACCAATCAACCTATTTCCTAATTCAAAAAGGAAAGAAAAACTCTGCTGTCAAGGTCGTAATTCCTTAGTTGTTCATATGTATAATTCCATTAAAAATTCGCAACAACAAAAGGTAGATGAGGCAACAATCTTGTTATATTTGTGCTAATGATGTCCGTTGAGGAAATAATACATCCAGTTAAGGATGAAATGGCGAAATTTGATGCAATTTTTCGCAAAAATCTGCAATCAAATGCGGCATTACTTGATAAAATCACTCACTACATTGTAAAACGAAAAGGCAAACAAATCCGACCGTTATTTCTTCTTCTTACCGCCAAAATGCTAGGCGAAATAAACGACAAAACATACGAAGCGGCTTCCCTTTTTGAAATTTTACATACCGCCTCACTCGTTCACGACGATTTAGTTGATGATGCAAACGAAAGGAGAGGTCATTTTTCAGTCAATGCCTTATGGAAAAATAAAATTGCTGTTCTTGTGGGTGACTATTTCTTATCGAAAGTACTTTTACTTTCCATAGAAAAGGACAATGTCGATATTCTCAAAATTGTGGCTCGTGCGGTAAAAGACATGAGTGAGGGCGAGCTGCTTCAATTGGAAAAGGCACGGAGAATGGACATCACAGAAGATTTGTACTTTGAAGTTATACGTCAGAAAACAGCCTCGTTAATTTCAAGCGTATGTGAAGCGTCTGCCTTGAGCGTTGGACGTTCGGACATTCAAGAACGCATGAGTGAATTCGGCGAATATATTGGAATAGCCTTTCAAATAAAAGACGATATTTTTGATTATGGAACTCCCGATCAAATAGGTAAACCGACAGGAAATGATATTCGCGAACGAAAAATGACGCTTCCATTGATTTACGCCTTAAATAATTCTTCGAAAGAAGTCCGAAAGGAATTAATCAATATCGTTAAAAACAACAATGAAAATAGTGCTAAAGTTCAACGAGCTATTCACTTGGTTATTGAAAATGGTGGCATTGAATTCGCGCATAAAAAAATGATGGAATACAAGGAAAAAGCGTTGGAGCTTATAAAAGATATTCCAGATTCTGAGGCGAAAAAAGCCGTTATCGGTCTAGTTGAGTATACTACGAACAGAATAAAATAAGAAAATGAAAAAATATTTTTTTGCATTCATACTAGGATTTCTCCTATTCTCTTGTACCGAAGAAGTGCAAGAAGAAAAAAAAGCAACAGTTGAAGATACCAACCTCATCGTTGAAGAAGATGGCATGTACACCGAATTTTATCCAGGAAAAGAGCAGATAAAAATTCAAGGACCTTTGGACGAAGAGGGACAAAGAGACGGTCGATGGGTATTCTTTACACCAGAAGGTCGTCAATTGAACTTTACGATGTATAGCCATGGAAAAAAACACGGCCATTCCTTCAATGCCTATGCAAATGGTTCCCCTTACTACTATGGTGAATACCATGAAGATTCGATGGTTGGTATTTGGAAAACATACGATACCAAAGGAAAAGTAACTGAACGAGATTACGGATACCCAAAAGGATATTAAATGGCAATGATTCCCCCGCATATCGTCGAAGACATCATGCAAACCGCTCGTATTGAGGAGGTAATCGGGGAATTTGTGAGCCTAAAGAAAAAGGGAGCCAATTACATGGGCCTTAGCCCTTTTACGGACGAAAAAACACCTTCTTTTTCTGTCTCTCCTTCCAAACAAATTTTCAAATGTTTTTCTACAGGTAAGGGAGGAACTGTTGTTTCTTTCTTGATGGAGAAAGAGCATTATACTTATCCGGAGGCATTGAGATGGTTGGCCGACAAATACGGTATTGTCCTCCCCGAAGAAAAAGCCCCGACAGCTGAAGAATTGGCAATGGTTTCGGAAAGGGAAAGTTTGTTTATAATAAATGATTTTGCAAGAAATCATTTTGTGAATAACCTGCACCAAACGGAAGAAGGAAAAGCCATCGGTTTGACTTATTTTGAGGAACGAGGTTTCAGACCTGATATCATCAAGAAATTCGAACTTGGATACGGATTAAACGTTAGCGACGATTTTACAAAAGCTGCCCTTGCCAAAAAC
>JAHEMP010000245.1 GCA_024643585.1 Crocinitomicaceae bacterium
TGATATTAAAATACCCGAAGCTAAGACCTACACCAAATTCATACCCAGAATCTTTTCGAGGGCGTATTTCAACTTTTTTGGTTTTCGTAGTAAATTCTTTATCGTATTCGAAGTATTTGTAATCCGTATTTTTAAACGAGTAAATTTTCCCATCTCTACCTTTGAAAGAAAGCACACCGGTACTTTCGTCGTAGTTCAGTATTTTGCCTTTTAATTCCGAAACATACTGATAGGTTCTTCCACGTCCGTCCGTGGATGTTTTGTTGACTGCAACGACGTCGTAAACTTCAACAATGGGATTCTGTTCTTTCTGCAAAGTATCGGGTTGAGCCAAAATCCCAGTATTCAAGAGAGCGATGATGAAGAGCGTTAATGTAGTTTTCATTATTCCGTGGATTTTGCGACTAATTTAGCAAATACATTCCGAAGTGAAATTCACGAGAATAAATACGAGTTGAAATCATAAAGGCAGTTACTGCAATATGTTTTTTATTCTTTACTGACTTTGGCAATGGTCGAACCATTTGCCGTTTTAATTTTGACGAAGTATATTCCTTGATTCAGGTCCACCAAACTTAAATTAATTTGCTGTTGATTATTAATTAATTCCTCGGCTATTGTTTTACCGTCCGACGTTATTATTTGATAAGCAACAATTTCAAATTCACTGTTTATGTGGATTTTATCGTAAGTTGGATTGGGGAATATTCTTAGTTGATTGTAGCGAGCATTCTCGGATGTGTTTAAAATGGATGAATTTTCAAAAACTCGGACTTGCCCTGCATTGGCACCGTTGCTGCTATTGGATATGGCCCCAATTGCAACGCTCGATCCGCTTGCAGAAAGTGCAACTGAAAAACCTGCTTGGTCGCCTGCCATTGAGCCGTCCATGGCGTTGCCTAACAAAACCCAGTTGCCTCCCTGATTCTTATAAACATATACACGACCAGCGTTCAGGCCGTTTGCATCATTTCTTCTCGCTCCCACTGCTAAATAAGACCCGGCATCCGATATACTAACAGATTGTCCAAATTGATCGTCGATGGCTTCTCCAGATAAAGTGCTTCCAACCTGACTCCAATTTCCCGCAACTAGCTCGAAAACGCGAACTTCGTTTTGAGAATAGGCTCCGATAGCAACCATATTTCCATTTGAAGTAAGGCTAATCTCAAACCCAAATTCCGCAGATGCCAGCGTTCCGCTAATGGTATTGCCTAATTGAACCCATTGTCCGCTTGTGAATTGATAAATTTTTACTTTTCCTGAATCAAGTGCCATGGGATTTCCACTTTGGCCAATTGCTACGATGTTACCGTCGGCCGACAAACTTACACTTGATCCAAATTTAATGATACTTCCATCCCCTTCGATATCTCCACCTTTTTGAACCCAAGTGTTGTTGATGTATTCATACACACTCACCAATCCTGCAAATGAAATGCCGTTCACATCAGAATTAGGAGCGCCAAAAGCTAAAATTGATCCGTCACTGGATAAATCCACGCATGTTCCAGCTGCAGAGGACATGGTTCCATATAGGTCCGATCCTTTTTGAATCCAAGTACCATTATTATTTTGAAATACCCTTACTTGTCCAGAAACAAAACCCAAATCATTATTGTAAGGTTCACCTATAGCGACAATGGTGCCGTTTGAAGACAAGCTGACTCCTTGACCTGTTTGATCGCCAGATGTTTCGCCATCTATGTCAGCGCCTATTTGAATCCATGTGCCACTGATGTTTTCAAAAACTCTGACTTGACCTGCACCAGAGCCATTTCCAGCATTAAAAATTGCACCCATGGCTACAATGGAACCATCCGCTGATATTGCTGTTGAATAACCATTTAAATCACCTGCAGCCTCACCACTAATACTGTTGCCCACTTGAACCCATTGGCCAAAACAAAAAATAGGGAGGAAAAATAGAATTGTGATTATCGTTTTCATGGTTTTGTTTTTTCTATACATAATTGTAGTAGTAACGTAATTAAATAGTTCCCCGTTGTTTAAAATCATGGATTAAAAGTAAAATGTCTTTTTGAAAGCGGGAAACTTTTAAAGGTTCAATTTTCAAGATTCTTGTTGTGGACCTTTTCCAAAAATTTTGCCAGTTCGGTTTCCTTTTGTGTCCCGATGAGAAATTTTTTTCCATTGTTAAGTTCAATCGCTAAACCTTTGTTCCCTTTTGTATTGTAGACTGTTCCGTATTTTGTCCACAGCCGAATTCCCCAACCACCGACAAATCCATAATTTACGACTTCAGCGGTTTTTATTTCTGACCATTTTACTTGTTTCTGGGTGAAAGGGAAGAAATTCATGCGGATTTCATTTTGATCTATTTCCGTTCTCAAGCGCATCAACCAGAAAAGGGTAATTATGCCAAAAATCAAAATACAAAATAGCACCAGTCCCAGGTCTGACATTGGTTTGTCACCAAATTGTTCTTTGAGAATTAATTGCTTGTACATTCCATAAATCGGCAAAACTCCACTTCCAATTAAAATCAGCCAAAGCCACCATTGCGTAAATTTTTGTTCTTCTTTAAATTCTATTTTCATATTGTGCTTTGGTTTAATTGGGGAAAGTTAAAATAAATGACAAATAGGAAAAAATAAAGTTAAGGATTTTCAAATTTTCACTCCTCCTCATCTAGGATTTCTTGCTCATCTACGATCTCCTCGCATTCTAATAATTCACTACGTAATTCATTGTAGAAGGCTTCGGCATCTTTCACATCATTAACCTGAATCGCAACTTCATAGATCGTAATGACATTTTGTGCGCATTCTACTAACTCCGGCACTCTGTGTTTTTGACCAACTGATGACATTACTGCATCCTGTCCATTAACGGACATAACGAAACTTTCAGGATTTAGGATATTTCCTTTGATAGTTTTTAGGTTTGGGTGGTTGATTTTGAGTTTATTAGGATTACGAACAAGCGCAGTAATTATATGCCCACGTTCGAGCCCTTGTTTAATAATTTCCACTCCCGTTTTTCCGGTCCCACCAATTAAAAAGATATTCATGGTATTTATTTATTATCTCTGACCTCATGTCTACGATTTCACATCAGCCATAAGCAGAATAAATTATCACTAAAATGTATCTTTATTTTATTCTTTTATTCCTATCCAAGGAGACGTAAAGTCTCTATTGGGGCAGTAGGTTATTCCATAGATTTTGTCATTTTCTAAATAACCTGAATGGAAGTATTCGTTGTTTTGATCCAACGTTGTAAAGGCGAAATAGAATTTGGGCCAATTGTTGTTTGTCAAAGCATCCTTGATTTCACTTCCATAAAAGGTTCCGGAAAAGGAATTTTCATTTATCGTTGTCACCATAAAAGCCTGAAAGTAGGCTTCTGACTCAGGTGTTGGTCTTAAGTCTATTTTCCAACTTCCTAAAAATGTTTCATACGGGTTGATTGAATTTTCTGGCTTATCCTGGGCCAATGTAATTGCAGGAATGTAGTTCATCAGCAAAAGGAATAGGATTAATCTTTTCATAGTATTAATATTAGATTTTTCAAATTATTGCCAACGTTCTGGTAAGGTTAGTTGCTTGGTTCAGCAACTAATTTAGCAAATACAAAACTAATAGAATAACCGCGAGGATTTTTGTAATCAAGCTAGAACTAGCCATTAGTTATAAACGCTGCTGTGCTTTCGTTATTTTTCGTTTAATTCTTGGTCTATCAATTGAATGAGCGATTGCATCTCTTTTTCAAATTGAGGATAGTCATCCTTTAGTAAGTTTGTTCCGCTTAAAAATAATTCAAAAAGAGCATTTTCAAATTCCTTTAATTTTAATAGGTTTTTATTACTAGCTCTATAACTAGATGGTTCTAATTCAAGTTTTTT
>JAHEMP010000246.1 GCA_024643585.1 Crocinitomicaceae bacterium
ATCTCAATCTATTTTAGATGGTGCTGGTGCTCTCGCTAAAGCAGGAGTTCGGGTAAATATTGAATCCCTGTGGTTTGGTGGATCGTTTCAAACGTCTAAATTCGGAGGGATTGCATTTAGTATTTCTGAGTCGTATGGTTTTGCAACAAAAATTAATGACAACAGTGCAAACATTTTATTTCAAGGTCAATGGGAAAATTTAATTGATTCGGTTACCGTTAGTATTAATGGGGTTGATACGAGGGTGGCCTACAATACGAATATGAGTTCAGACTCATTAGCAGCAATATCCTCGGCTCATTTCTCAGCTCCCTTTAATATTAATTCTTTTACCTATGGGAATAGCGCACAACTCATTTGGAATAGAAATTTTAATTTTGGTTATGGACGCAAAATAATTGGAAACGATTCTACTTTTGCTATTTATGGTGGAATTGGATTTCGTTATGTTCAAGCTATGTCCTATTACGATATGCGCTCTGACGATGACGGATTAAATGTAAGCTCGTCGCTCACTACCGAACAGTTAAATTCGGGTGGGATATTGTCACAAATAAATCCAATGAATGCCGGTAGTTTTGGAGGTTTATTCGCAAAACCAGTCGGTGGAGGATACGGATTAGATTTTTCAGCGAGTATTATCATTAAAGCCAAATTAAGATTGGCAGCTGCAGTTAATAATATAGGTGCCGTAAATTATAAACGATACAAATACACTGGAAATCCAAACATATCACAAGAAATTCCAATCGAGAACGGTTTTAATCCCATAAATCCGGTTAAAACAGTACAAGAACTAATGCGTGGTAGCGAATTTTTAATTTCAAATGGAGAAGAGAATTTTAAAGTTGAAAACGCTGCAAACTTGAGGTTGGGTGCTAGTTGGATTCCAATTAAACAAGTGCATATTGGAATTGATATGGTCGCGCCGTTTAACAAGGAAAATGCAACTAGTATTCAAAATCCAATATTTGCAATCGGGATTGATTTTCGTCCTGCAAAATGGATTTCTTTGAATACGGGAATTGTCAGTGGGGGAGTGTATTCAGGTAACATTCCAGCCGGAATTAATTTTATTGTTGGAAATGGATCGTATGAATTTGGAATTGCCTCCAGGGATTTGATTCACTTTTTAACGAAAAATGGAAATAGCGTATCCTCCGCATTTGGATTTGCGCGGGTAAGATTTTAAGCGTTTTCCTTTAGAACATGCTTTAATTCGTTCAAAACAATGGCCGTTGCTCCCCAAATGGTATAATTTCCATAAACAAAACAAGGGACATTCCTCAACGTGAAGTTGGATGATATAACGATATCTTTTTTCGTAAGAAGCTCGTTTGAAACCAAGGATAAACGAGGTAAATAAAAAATGCTTTCTACTTCACGAGGATCGGGAGTTAAATTTTGTATTACCTCTTCGTGGTAGAAGACGTAAGGAGTGACTTTAAATTTGCTTACAGGAATATAAATTTCTGTCAATGGACCAATTAGCTTTCCATCGTCAACGGATAAACCAATTTCTTCATAGCTTTCGCGTCTCGCCGTGTGAATTAAATTTAAATCAACAGAATCCCTTTTGCCACCAGGGAAACTAACTTGACCGCTGTGGGCGCCATCGTAGGTGTTACGTTGGGTCAAAATAATTTGTAAATCGTTTTCTTTTTCGAACAGATGTATAGCGACGGCACTTTCCTTAATGATTTTCGCTTCTTTCAACGCTTCGCTTGACAATTTTCGAAGAGGCGACAATTCCGCATGAACTTTTTCACCTGGCAGCTTTGCAGGAATCCATTCGTTTAGGAACTCGAACCAAGGTTGTTTTGGAATAGAAACGCTCATTTCCTCACCAATTCGGCAATTGCCTTTTTAGTGCCAATTTCTCTTGTGATATAATCCTTTTCCCATTTTGGACTGCGTGCTGGTGAATATTCACGACCATAAAAAATAATTTGCAAATGCAGTTTGTTCCACAATTCCTTTGGAAACAATTTTTTCGCATCTTTTTCTGTTTCAACTACATTTTTACCGGAAGTTAAACCCCATCGAACCATCAAACGGTGTATGTGCGTATCAACAGGGAAAGCAGGAACTCCAAAACCTTGACTCATCACTACGCTTGCCGTTTTATGTCCAACGGCTGGCATGGCCTCCAACGCTTCAAAACTCTCGGGAACCTTACCGCCATGCAATTCTAAAATCATATGAGAGAGGCCCAAAATACCTTTTGATTTCATCGGGGATAATCCACAAGGTCGAATTATTTCTTTGATTTCTTCGACCGACAATTTAACCATGTCATGCGGATTGTTTGCTCTTGCAAATAGGAGAGGGGTAATCTGGTTTACCCGAACGTCTGTGCATTGAGCTGAAAGAAGAACGGCAATTAGCAATGTGTATGGATCGGAATGATCTAATGGAACAGGAACATTTGGGTAAAGTCGCTCGAGTTCTTGAATAACATAGTTTGCTCGTTCTTTTTTTGTCATTTTATTTTAAATCCGTTTTTTAAAAATTTCAAAAATTCTGTCCATTGATTTTTTTCAGAGAAAAATTTCATCAATTCAGATCTCTGGCTTGCATTTTTTTTATCCTGAGTCTCGTGCTTGTCAGATTCCGTTATTTCAGAGATTGACGCAGATTCTTCAACGATTCCGTCCTCGGAAACGGAAAGACTCTCTAAAGCTATATTTTCAGCACGTTCAGCTTCTTTTCTTAACTTATCTGATCGATCAAAATTTTCTTTGGCTAGTGAAATGTTGCCTTTTTTCTCAAGGAGTAAACCTAAATTGTTATAAATAATGGAATCATTAGGGTCCAATTCTGCGGCGATTTCATAGTCTTCAATCGCACCTTCTGTATCGCCAAAAAAGTCCTTAGCATGTCCTCGAGAGGCATAACGATAAGCATAATCAGGTTGTAGTTCAACACTTTTATCCAGATCCTTCAAACAATTTGACTCTTGCTTTAAATTTAAATAAGCAACACCGCGCTCTGAAAACAATTCGGGTGAATTTGGATTGTTTAAAATACATTCGCTGTACTTCTTTATTGCTTTTTCAAAATCTGCATTTTGCAAATATTGGTAGGCATCCTCATGTGCTTTATTGATGAACATAGTATCTTTGTTGCATGTTAAACAAAAGTATCGACTTTCCGCAATATCGAAAATTATCCAACGGCTTGCGTTTCTACAAAATCAATTCTTCAGACTCTTTTGAAGAATTACAAATATTGGGTAAAAAAGTTTATCATTTTACCTTCAAAGCTGAACAGTATCCTGAGAAATTGAGAATCATGGATATGCTTTCGCTAGAGGAAGGTTATCTCCCAAGCCAACCTATTGAATGGGACAATACAATCAAACAATTATTTTAAACTGCAACGTTGTGCTCGCGTAATGCATCGTTCAAAGAGGTTTTCAAATCTGTTGATTCTTTTCTTTTACCGATAATCAATGCGCAAGGAACATTGTATTCTCCAGCCGGAAATTGTTTTTTATACGATCCTGGAATAACCACACATCTTTCAGGAACATACCCTTTGTGTTCAACTGGTTCAGGGCCTGTAACGTCAATGATTTTCGTAGATTTGGTAAGTACAACATTAGCTCCCAAAACAGCTTCTTTTCCAACTCGAACCCCTTCTACCACGATACAGCGTGAACCTATAAACGCTCCGTCTTCGATGATTACCGGTGCCGCTTGTAAAGGCTCTAAAACCCCACCAATACCAACGCCTCCACTTAAGTGAACATTTTTACCAATTTGAGCACAACTTCCAACCGTTGCCCAAGTATCGACCATAGTACCTTCATCTACATAAGCACCAATGTTTACATAACTTGGCATCAAAATAACA
>JAHEMP010000247.1 GCA_024643585.1 Crocinitomicaceae bacterium
ACAATTTTTTATCTTTAGAGGAGACAATTGACAATGCTGTTAAAGGAAAAATAGATTTTCAATGAAAAAAATAGCTGAGAAAATAGAGAAGAAAAACTTTTGGAATTCAGAAATATTTTGGATTGTTTTTATTTCCATTTTTTTTGGAGTAGGAATAATCGGTATTTCCATGGAGCAATTTTACGATAAAATTGTACCCTTAAGTTCTCTTCAACTTTTCTTGACTTTTTTGGTTTTGTATTTTTCACGATTTGGGAAAAAGGACCTATTTCTACTGTATGCGTTTCTTCTATTTTTCGTGGGGTTGCTGGTCGAAATAATTGGTACAAAAACAGGTTTACTTTTTGGGTCGTATTCTTATGGAGACACGCTTGGATTAAAGCTTTTCGGCGTACCTGTAATCATAGGCGTCAATTGGGCAACATTAGTAATTTGCACGGGCACTTTGGTAAATAAGCTTCAAGTAAAGTTCTTAACGAAAGTATTGTTGGCCGCTCTGTTAATGACGGGTATGGATTTTTTAATCGAACCGGTAGCCGTTAAGTTAGATTTTTGGAGCTGGGAGGATGGGGTAATCCCAATTTATAATTATGTATGTTGGTTCGTTATTTCAATTCCAATGCTCTACTTTTACTTGAAATGGGAATTGGTAGAGAACAATAAGGTGCCAAAAGCTGTTTATTTGTTGTTGTTGTTATTTTTTATTGTAATTAATTTAGTGTAAGATGTATTGGTGGGGACCTTTAGTATTATTAGCTGCATTTATTGGTATGGAATTCGTTGCATGGGCAACACATAAATATCTGATGCACGGTTTGCTATGGAAGCTTCATGACGACCACCATAACGTTCACGAAGGTTTTTTTGAAAAGAATGATTTTTTCTTTTTGGTATTTGCCATTCCATCTGCATTGTCTATTTGGCAAGGAATGATAAACGAAAGCTATTTTTTCGTTTGGGTTGGATATGGGATTGCAGCCTATGGAGTTGTTTATTTTTTGTTCCATGATGTTTTTGTGCATCGAAGATTCAAATTTTTAAAAGACATTGATCATCCTTATTTTATTGCCATTCGAAAAGCACACAAAATTCACCATAAAAATAGAGGGAAACAGGATGGAGAATGTTTCGGACTTTTAATAATTCCTTCTAAATACTATCAAGAAGCGAAAAGAGTTTATAGAAAGAAATACAACTTAGAATGAGTTTGTACTTTATCGTAATTCTGGCGTCCTTGATAGGTCCATTCGCTCTGAGTTTTGATAAAAAAATTCACTTTTACACCTATTGGAGATACTTGTTTCCAGCCATCTTTATAGTTGCAATTCCGTTTATTTTCTGGGATGAAATTTTTACCCAATGGGGTGTTTGGGGGTTTAACAAAGATTATTTGAACGGGTTTTTTATTGGCAATTTACCAATCGAAGAGGTTTGTTTTTTCATTTTTGTTCCCTATGCCTGTGTTTTCATTTACGAGGTTCTTGTGGGCTACTTTACTCTGGAAAAACTTCAAAATGTTGCAAAATACTTCGCACCTTTTGTTTCCATATTGGCCTTAGTTATCGGAACTCTTTATTTCGATAGAATTTATACCATGCTTGCTTGTTATTTAGCAGCTTTATTGAGCCTATTGACTTATTATTATTTTAAAAGTAGATGGTTTAGCAACTTCATATTGACATATTTCATCGTTCAAATACCATTTTTCATCGTCAACGGTATTTTAACGGGTATGATGACAGAGAACCCCATAGTTTGGTATAACGAATCAGAAATCACCGGGTTTAGAGTGGGAACTATACCTATTGAAGATTTTTTCTATAATTTCTCCATGTTGTTATTGGTGGTCGCTTGTTATAATTTTTTCAAATCGCGAAAAACGAACTAAGGTTTAATTGAATTTGTTTGACTAGGGTTTTTCCCAAAACCCAAATAAGTAACCTTAAATGCTACATCTGGATTATTAATGTCCAAATTTGGCACGTGAACTACCAAATCTTTGAAGAAATTTGCGTGCACAATCTGGGTACTATTTTCCAGTAATTTTAGTGAATTGTCAGGGTTGGTGCTGTAAAAGTCAATTTGATACCAGTATTTTCTCTTCCCTAAATTGTATAAAACATTATCAATTTTAAAAGTTGGGTTGTCCGTAATCACCTCATTCGATATTGGCTGAAAACCTCCTTTTGACGTGTATTTATCTTCGTGTGTTTTTCTCGCGAAGTCCCGTGGGGATTCATTTCTTCCCAAATAGGTATCACCCCCTACAAGGCAAGTTTTTTCTAGATTACTGCTATCAAGTAAACCCTGTAGACAACGATCATTGACAGCAATATTTCTCCAATAATACGTAGCATTGTGAACCCATCCTAAAACTCGTTCTTTGTCTTGACTGACCAACTGAAAACTTTCTAAGGTTCTTTTGTAGTCTTTTGAATCCGTCCATTTCTGAGGAGTATATTCCTTATCTTTAATATTTTCACCTTCCAAAAATTTCACAATCGATAAAAAGTCTTTATGGTAATCAAAGTCCATAACGCCTCTATCCCACCACCAATCCATACCTGTGCCAAAATCACCCATAAAAAGGGTAGACCAAATGCTGTTGTGAAACTCGGATTTTGTACAGCAATAAATGGCAAGCTTATCATCGTTAATTCCCATTTCTTCGATGATTATAGGTTTTTTATAATTTTTCCACAATTTCTCAATCAGTTCAAATCTTTTTTCATAATTCGCACTCTTCACAGTACTATAATTGTGAATGGCAACCACATCCGAGCTCGCGAAAAAACCATTAAAATTATTTTTTAGTTCATATTTTGACAACTTGCCATAGGAGTTGGCGAACATTTCATCTGGTTTTAACTCTGTTTTAATGTATTCTTTTTGGTCAATGAACCATTCGTTGAAAATTTTGATGGCATCTTTTTCAGATATTCCTTCCTGCTCAATGATTCCACGGTAAAAAAGCTCAATTTCCGAATAACCGTAGAAAGTCCAATACGGATTGTACCCCCATCGTGCATACATATACCGAAGATTGTTTTTCTGCCATTTTCGCAGCTCCAAATGGGTAAAGTATTCACTCTGCTTTTGTAGGTTGAATGCTTTTTTATATGGGTTGTTTTTCCAATTCGAAACGCCCCAATCAGGACCACATAATTCTACATGATGTCGAAAAATAGTATAATACATTTTTTCACTTTCGGCCTTTTGCAAAAGTCTATCGTAGCCAAACATCTCGTCTTGTTTCGCATTGTAATTTCGCATATCTTGCCAATCAGGCAAACCATTTTGTGCTCCGATTTCAAATCGAGTGAAATTCCCTCCCACCGATGCATGGTCCTCAATACCCTTCATATGCCGAATATTATCGTAGGGTTCGTATGCAAAAGCACCGCAATTGGATAAGTTTATTGCGACACTTGTGAAGTTTTCACCGGTTTGAGAATAACTTAGATAACGGTCGCCGTCGTTGCCCAAGTTGGAGGTTGTCAGTGGGCCTTTGTGATCTGAATTCTCGCACGTAAAAGTCATTTCAAATTGAATCTTTTCATCGAAATTTCCAGTGACTGTAGCCACCATTTTCCACTGCCCAATTTCGTCTGGAGCAAATCGCAATCGCCAAGGATATTTTGTGTTTTTTTTGACGAATTTATTGTTTTTTGTATCTTCAAAATAGTCTTGATAATAAAAGCCATATTGCTTTTTAGTTAGACCGGAAGGCGAGGTGAAAATTGCCATAAAGTCTACTTGTTCAGGATCATATGGGTTTAGCCCATCGTCCTTGCCATTTGAAAAATCGTTTATTTTTTCTTGAATTTTACGGTCTAGGTAAAAACCTATTTC
>JAHEMP010000248.1 GCA_024643585.1 Crocinitomicaceae bacterium
CACTATACGATAGAATTGCCCAACGGGATAAAAGGTAACATTCAAATTGAAAATTCAACCGGTAATGGAATTTTTTATTGTCCTATGCAATGCGAGGGAGACAAGACTTATCCGCAATCTGGCGATTGTCCTGTTTGTGGTATGCAGCTTATTGAACAACAGTCAATGAAAATGAGGGCAGAATACACATGCCCGATGCATCCAGAAATAAAAAGTAGTAAGCCAGGATCATGTCCCAAATGCGGTATGCAACTGCAACCCGTTGCACCAAATAAAAGCAATGAAGAAATTGTTTACAATGAATTGAAAAAAAAGATGATTGTAGCTGTATCATTCACCTTACCAGTATTTATTATTTCAATGACTGACATGATTCCAAACAATCCCTTGGGTAAAATAATGAATCATCAAGGTTGGAATTGGGTTCAATTTTTTCTAACACTTCCTGTTATTTTTTATGCATGCTGGATGTTTTTTGTTCGAGCATGGAAATCGGTAATAACATGGAATTTGAACATGTTTACTTTAGTTGGAGTTGGAACGGGAGTTGCATTCTCCTTTAGTATTTTGGGTTTACTTTTTCCGCAAATGTTCCCCTCTGAATTTAAAACTCACGGTGGATCCGTCATGCTTTATTTTGAGGCGTCTGTAGTAATTCTTACGCTGGTATTGTTAGGTCAGCTTTTAGAAGCAAAAGCACACAACAAGACCAGTGGTGCTATCAAAGAGTTATTGAAACTAGCACCTTCAGAGGCTTTGTTAGTTGAAAATGGTGAAGAAAAAGTTATTTCAATTGAGGACATACAAGTTGGAAACCTTTTAAAAGTAAAGCCCGGCGAAAAAATTCCTGTTGATGGTATCATTATGGAAGGCACCACTACAGTAGATGAATCCATGTTAACCGGGGAACCAATTCCTGTGAACAAAAGTCAAGAAGATGAGGTGAAATCTGGAACTATAAACGGATCCAGAACTTTTGTAATGAAGGCTGACAAAATTGGTTCGGACACATTATTATCTCAGATCATTGAATTGGTTAATCAAGCAAGTAGATCTCGAGCACCAATTCAAAATTTAGTAGATAAAGTTGCGAAATATTTTGTCCCCATTGTGGTTATTATCGCCGTACTTACTTTTTGTCTATGGGCACTATTTGGACCTAATCCCGCCTATGTTTATGCTTTCGTTAATGCCATAGCCGTACTTATTATAGCTTGTCCATGTGCCCTTGGTTTAGCTACTCCCATGTCCGTAATGGTCGGAATTGGGAAAGGGGCTAAATCTGGAATTTTAATTAAAAATGCACAAGCACTCGAAAACTTAAACAAAATAAATGTTTTGGTTCTTGATAAAACCGGAACAATTACAGAAGGAAAGCCATCCGTTGATGAAATTTTTGTCCTCGACGAAAAAGACGAAAAAATCCTTATATCTCAAATCGCTTCTCTTAATAAAAATAGCAATCACCCTATAGCAAATGCCATTGTTCATTTTGCTGATTCAAAAAATATTGAAGCAAAAGAAGTGAACCACTTCGAAGAGATTTCGGGAAAGGGGGTTCTCGGGAACGTAGAAGGAAACAATGTTCAATTGGGAAATCTAAAAATGTTTGAAGCGGTCGAAAGAGAAATTGATGAAAAACTATTAGAAAAAGCAATCAGAGAACAAGAAAATGGAAAAACTGTCTCCTTTATTGGAGTCAACCAAAAAGTTGTGGGTCTAATTTGTATTTCTGACGCCATTAAAAAAACAGTGAAAAGTCTATCCAAGCTATTAAAGACATTGGAATCGAAGTTCTAATGTTAACCGGCGATAACGATAAAACAGCCAAATACGTTGCCGAACAAGCAGGTGTCACGAGTTTTATTGCCCAATGCTTACCACAAGACAAATTGAATTCCATAAGTGAACTACAAGAAAAGGGTAAAATTGTAGCAATGGCGGGTGACGGTATAAATGATTCTCCAGCACTTGCTCAATCAAACGTTGGAATTGCCATGGGAACAGGGAGTGATGTTGCTATCGAGAGTGCCGAGGTGACTTTACTGAAAGGGGATTTAATGAGCATTGTTGAAGCAATAAACCTGAGTAGAGGTGTAATGAGAAATATTAAACAAAATCTATTTTTCGCCTTTATTTACAACACAATTGGTATTCCAATCGCAGCCGGACTGTTATTCCCCACTTTCGGAATTTTACTCTCTCCAATGATTGCTGCTATGGCAATGAGTTTTAGTTCTGTCTCAGTAATTGCAAATTCCTTGAGATTAAGAAATCTAGACCTAAAGACTAAAAGCGTTTAGCGAAAGTTGACTTAATCGTTCTCTGAGCTTCATTGATTAAATAACGAACTTCCTCAATCGAATTATTCGTTATATCCGCAATTTCTTCAATTGAAAATTGATTGCTGGTATGCAAATCAAAAATATTTCTCATGCCCAACGGCAACTTGCTCAGCACCATATTAATGTGGTTGTGCAGCTCCTTTTCCGATAACTCTTTGTCCAATTTGTTGACCAATTCCCTTTCACTATTTTCGACGAATACATGATTCAGAACATTGTCATTTTTAGCGTAGGAAAGATCATCAAGATCCTCTATCATTACCAAATCTCCATCGCCATCACTCGAAAATTTTTCGACCATTGAATCCAATTCATTTTTCGAATAATCGTCAATGTTTTTAAAAAAGTAATCGTCAAACTCTTCCCCTATGATCAAATCCTCCAACAATTGATTGGTTTTTTTGTAAAGCCAAACGTAAAATTCATTTTCATTTTTTACGTCTTCAATTGAATCGTATACTTCAATGAAAAGTTGATCAACAATATCGTCTGCCTTGAATTTCCCTCTTGAAAAATGACCTTGATGGACCGCCGCTTCAAGTCTACGGTTTACAAATTTTTTAACCTGGGGCAGAATTTCTAACAACAATTCATTAAAAGCACTTTTCTCCCCTTTGTTTTTTAAAACTAACAAATTAGAAAAGGTCTTCGATATTAGCACCTGAAATTCTTTTTGATCCTCCATTAAATATGCCTTGTCTTTCATACCTATAGTTCTAAATTAATAACTAAGTCAACGCTATATTATGCACGTTTTTATAAAGTTCAGCTTTTTTTATTGAGAATAAAATGACTTCAATCAGTTTCCACCTTTTTCATGTTTTTTTTGAAGATACTGATGACGGATTAATTTCGTAGAGGAGACCCTGAAAGAAGCTAGTTGATTTTTTTAGGGTAGAATTCGACTTTTTTGGTCAATATCCCGTATTGCCTCTTCTCTCTCTTTTTGCCTATTAAAAATTAATTCTAAATAGGGTTTCAGTTGCTCGGATAACAATTCATTGCTTTGCAGCAGAATTTGATTGTTCTTCTCTAATTCTAAAATAGGTTTCCGACCACCAAAGGGATAATCTCCATAAATGAGTATAGGAGTTCCATACGCCTGTATTCCATGGTTAGCATTTAAAATCCATTGATCAGCCCAATAATAAAACCAATAGGCATCTTCACGAAACAACCTCACACATGAATGGGATGCTGGATACCCTGGCAAGCTATATTCATGAAGAGAAACACCATCAAAATTGGCGAAATTAAAATACCATTCTAAAACCCAAGTGCTGTCAACGGTTGAATACGTTTTTTTAGATTTCCAATTGGTAAAAAACAAGCCTTTTGGTGTAGGTGTTGATGCTTTTCCCAAGCTAACCGGCCCCCAGCGAATCATTTCTCCACATTCATAGACTGCAAAAGATTGAGAATAATAAGACACCAAAATGAGCTTATTGATTTCATTTAAAAATTCTATTTTTTGAGGAAATGGGCT
>JAHEMP010000249.1:0-1251 GCA_024643585.1 Crocinitomicaceae bacterium
AGTGAGATTGATATTCAAATTGAACAATCAGAACCTTTACATGAGACAATTTGCCCAGATTTATCAGAAGAAAATACAGCAATCGCCCGTTGCATCTGTGAACTAATTGAAGATGGGTCAACTTTGCAAATGGGAATAGGAGCTATTCCAAATGCAGTTCTATCGTGTCTAGGTAATCATAAAAATTTGGGAATTCATTCAGAAATGTTTTCCGATGGGATATTACCATTGGTTGAAAAGGGAGTAATCAATGGTTCTCAAAAGAAAAAACACAATGGAATGATTGTTTCATCTTTTGTTGTCGGAAGTAAAAAAATATTTGATTTTATAGACGACAATCCAATTGTTAAAATGCTTGATTTCAGTTATGTAAATAGTGTTTCGAACATTCAAAAGAATCCTAAAGTTATTGCCATTAATAGTGCGATAGAAATTGATATTACAGGCCAAGTGTGTGCGGATTCCATTGGAAGTAAAATCTATTCAGGAGTTGGAGGTCAAATGGATTTCATTCGTGGATCATCGCTTTCTGAAGGAGGAAAACCTATAATAGCATTGACCTCAACAACCAAAAGCGGTTCCTCTAAAATAGTTCCATTTCTTAAACAAGGAGCTGGAGTTGTTACTACTAGAGCGCACGTTCATTATGTCGTAACCGAATATGGAGCCGCATATCTGTATGGAAAAACAATTGAAGAGCGCGTTAAACTGTTGATATCAATTGCTCATCCAGCGCACCGCGAAGAATTGCTGAAAAGCAGTAAAATGATTTTAGCTTAACTTTCCGATTAGAATTATAAGCACAATTTTAGAAAATGAAAAACATTACCCTATTAGTTTTCACTTGTTTTATTTATTTGCTTGATGCTCAAACCATTGTTTCAAAGGATGGGAAATTTGGCATGGTCAATACCGAAGCTGATTTCATTTTTCCAATGGAGTACGATACCTTGTATCAGTTGATGCTTTACAAATCCATCTCAACAGGAATATTTGCTTTTGAGAAGGATAAAAAATTTGGATTGTACAATTCTCAAAATCAAAAGAGAACGAGCTTAGAATTTGACGAAATTCGCATGGATAAGTCGCAAGGAGGATATTATTTGCGCTCTGGGAATTTATTTGGATTTCTTATAGAATCTGAATCATCTCAATTTGATTGGGTTTTACCAAAGTACGATCAGGCGTACTTGGACAATGGAAGTTTAAATCCGTTCATACCCAATGCCTATGACTATTCTCGAGATAGAA
>JAHEMP010000249.1:1261-3815 GCA_024643585.1 Crocinitomicaceae bacterium
GCAATTTTTGGGGATATGCGAGCTATAAAAAGGATTCGTTAATCGTACCCATTTTATACGAAGATTTCATTCAGAGAAAATACGATGAACGTTATTATTTTCAAACAAGAAACAGTAAAACAGGTATTGGGTATATAATTAATTCCAAAAACCAGTGCCATTTCGAGATGGAAGACATTAATTTCTTAAAGCAAAACGGAGACTATTTTTTGCGGATCTACTTCAATGATCAGGAAGAGCATGCCATTATCTATGAATTAGAAAAATGTATAATAAGTGCGGATATTAAAGTAGATGAATTTGAAGAATTTCCATGGATCGATTTTAAAGACAAGGACTATTTAAAAATTTCCGGGGAAGCGAAGCGCAGGAATCCTTCAAGAGAGGAGAAAACATTGACTATATATTATGACATGCGAGATGGCAAGGAAATCTATCGTTTTAAAGGGAAATATTGCCAACATGTGAAATTCATTTTTCCCGAAGGAGGCAGTATAGAAAATTCTGAAGTTTGGCTGAACAGAACCTGTGGAGGATATAAACGTTTGGTTGGAAAAATAGTGAACAATAATTTTGAAGAAATCAAAGATTAAGTCTCGCGGGGCGATAAACGGTTCAATCAAATATCTTCCCTGGATTCATAATTCCATTCGGATCAAATACTTTCTTAATTCCACGCATTAAGTTCATCGTAACTTCGCTAAAAGCAATTTCCATGTAGGGTTTTTGAACCAAACCAATGCCGTGTTCACCCGAAATTGTTCCGCCTAATTCAACTACACGTTCAAATATTTCGCGTATAGCAATTGGCAATTGGTTGTGCCAAACGTCATCCGATAGTTCGCCTTTTATGATGTTAACGTGCAAATTTCCATCTCCTGCATGCCCGTAACAAACCGATTTGAAACCATATTTGTTGCCAACCGCCTTGACGTGATTTAGTAATTCAGGCAGATAATATCTTGGCACCACGGTATCTTCTTCTTTGTAAACCGAATTCGACTTTACGGCCTCACCAACTTTTCTTCGGAGTTGCCACAATTTATCCTTTTGCGCTTCACTTTCGGCGAAAAGAATTTCATCGGTTTCAAATGCTTCAAGTACGTTCATGATTTTCTCGCAATCTTCCATCAAAATATCTTGGTTGAAGCCATCAACCTCAATCAATAAATGCGCTGCATGGCGTTCATTGACGATAACACTTTCATCCTGCATGAAGTTTTTGGTCCAAATTAAGGCATCTCGCTCCATGAATTCCATTCCGCTTGGCGTAATTCCAGCATTGAAAATGGCCGCAACCGCTCGACAAGCTTCTGTTGCATCAAAAAATGGAACCAACATCAATAAGTTATGAGTCGGATGGGGTATCAACTTCAATACGATTTTTGTCACAATTCCAAGTGTTCCTTCGCTACCAACGACCAATTGGGTTAAATTGTATCCTGTTGCATTCTTTAAAACATTAGCGCCGGTCCAAATCACTTCGCCGTTTGGTAAAACCATTTCTAAGTTCAAAACATATTCGTTCGTTACTCCGTATTTAACAGCCTTTGGTCCACCACTATTTTCGGAAACGTTTCCTCCAATGAAACAACTTCCTTTACTGGCTGGATCAGGTGGATAAAAGAGGCCCTTTTCTTTGACGGCATTTTGTAAAACTTGCGTAATTACGCCAGGTTCGGTTGTGACTTGTGAATTGTTCTCGTCGATTTCTAGTATTTTATTGAACTTTTCCATGCTCACCAAAACACCATTTTCGACTGGAATTGCACCGCCAGAAAGTCCAGTTCGAGCACCACAAGGTGTGACAGGAATTCTTTTTTCGTTGCAATAACGCATGATCAAACTGATTTCATCAACGTTTTTGGGAACCAATAACAATTGTGGTAAAACCAGAATGTCTTCTGTTTCGTCGTGACCATATTCTTCCAAAGTCGCTGTATCAAATCTACATCTATCGCCTAATAAATCTGCAAAAAAAGCGTGTGTTTGATTGAATATTTCGTGCCTGTTCATTTTTTTAGTTCAATTATTATTTCTTTGTATGGACCTCTGCGCTGATGGAGTATAGACCGCCCTTCGGACTGCTGGAACACTTCGCTGTTGGATTGAATTCTATTTTAATCCATCAAGTCAACTTGTTGACTGTTCCATGCTCCTTCAGCGAAGCGGTTTATGTTCCCTTAATGGAGTTCCAAGTTGCGTATAAATTCTCTTGTTTCGGTCTATCCTTATCAAGCGTTGTCAAAGCTTCACATTCTTTCCACTCTTCCTGCATTTCTTTAGGTAATGCTTGATAAAGTGCTGTTCCTTTCGTTTTCCATGCAATCATTTCGTCACTTACTTCTTTTATAATTTTAGCAGGATTACCAACAAGTAAACTTCGGCTTGGGATTTCCATTTTAGCAGGCACGAAACAAAGTGCACCCACGATACATTCCTTGCCCATTATTACGTCGTCCATAATTACGGAATTCATACCGATCAGGCAATTTTCGCCTATATCACCTCCATGAATGATGGCACCATGTCCAATATGTGCTCCTTTCCGAAG